>CAVHKR010000037.1:0-10544 GCA_963636615.1 Acutalibacteraceae bacterium
ATCTTAATCCGTATGATGATATTTCTCTTCCGAAGAGAGGTAGAGAAATACATGCAAATGACAAATCTATGTATAACCAATAAAAACATTTTGCGTATGGAAAAGAAAACAACGTACGAAAAACCTCTTGCAGAGGTTATTGACATCTCCTTGGATGCTCCGGTATGTTTCGGCGTATCCGGCAGCGGCAGCTCCGAGGGGTGGGGCTCAGGCGGTGATGACACAGGTGGTTGGAGCTGATTTTAATCAACCTCGTACCCTATGGGAACAATGGAAGCCCCATATTCAGGGCAAGACATAGTTCCAAACAATGGAAACTGTCTGTGAATCAATGAAATTTTTAATTAATCTAATTCTTAAATCTAAAACACTTATGAAAAAAGCAAAAGTCATATTTGGAGCACTCCTCGCATTGGCAATGACTGCCTGCGAGAAAGATGAGGGGCTCAAGGTACAGGACAACGGGTTCAGCATAACAGCAACCCGTGAGGCCAATGAGGATAATGGGGCAGACACACGTGCCACTATCAGCGGTGGTACGCTGAGCTGGTCGGCCCAAGAGTCTATAGCTGTCTATAACGGAACATCCTTCACCGGGTTCAAGACACAGGACGGAGGAGCAACAGCTACTTTCACCGGAGAGAAGATTGCCCCTACCAACTATGCTGTCTATCCGTACTCCCTGTCCCCTACATTAGATGGCAGCACCCTTAAAGTAACTCTTCCCGATACCTATGAGGGCATTACAGAAGCCAAAGAGGGCTACACATCGGGAGAAGCATATCCGCCAATGGTGGCAACCATAGCTGCTGCCGGTTCTACATCCCTCTATTTCGAGAACCTCGGAGGCCTTGTGATGTTCAATGTAACGGGGCTTCCCAAGAAATACACACAGCTCATCTTTAAGACTACCAACAATATGCCTATAACCGGTGAATTCTCCGTAACAGAGAGTGGTGGCAAGAAAGTGATTGAGTCTAATACAACAGCCGGTACTACGGCTAACACCGTTACATTCAAGTTTACGAACTCAAATGATACCAACGATATGGTATTCTATGTTCCGCTACCGGTACTGGCTTCCGGTGTGGAGAGGTATGAGTTCTCTATTGATTTTGCGGATGCAGAGGGCAATACCCTGTTCACCACACCTAAGAAAGGTTGGGTTAAGATTGAGCGCAGCAAATACTTCAAGTTCAACCTGGCCCTGGGCAGTACATCTGGTGGAGCGGAAGAGGGAACTGCCGAGGTAATTGTTCCGTCAAGTGCAACCGATTTCGCTCTTCCGTCTACAACCGGCACAGTTAATGTAAAGATGATGGCCAATGATAATGCAAGTGTTACACTGAAATACAGTGACGATGGAACTCATCCTTCAAAGGTGAACATCAATTGCTGCGGAAACATTACAGGTACCCTTATAGTAGATCTTGCTGACAGCCACGTAGAGGTGAATAAAGCAACCAGTATTACCGCAGAGAATATAACCATCAACGCCCTTACATCAACCACCAGTTCATCTACACTTGTATTGGGCGAAACAATGAAGATAGGAGGAACTCTCACAGTAGCTAAGGGTAGTGCAGAGATTAAAGGAACGGTAAAGAATGTAACGGTTAGTGCTAAGACGGAAACTGACTCTTCTACAGAGGAGGTGACAATCAAGGTGGCCTCTGGCGCAACGGTAGAGGAGACTCTGACTGTGGGGCAGGGTAACGTGGAGATTGCAGGAACAGTTAAGAATGTAACGGTAGCCAATACTGTGGCGGAGACAGCAACAGTAAAGGTAGCGTCAACAGCTACCATATCCGATAAACTTGAGGTGGCAAAAGGTAGCGTTGAGGTTGCAGGAAGTGTAAAAGAGGTTGCTGTAGCGGCTTCCGTAAGCAATGTGACCATTGCCGCTGCCGTGCAGACAGTAACGGTTGCAGCTGCAACTTCAGGTGAGGATGATAGTGCTGCTCCGGTTATCTGGGTAGAGGAAACCGGCAGTGTAACATCTTCTCTTACTAACAACAACAGCAACACAACCGTTGTGGCAAAGACTTCCGAAACAGGAGGAGCTAATCCGATTGCAAGTGTTGCAGGTACTGCAAGCGGCAGCACTACAATCAAGACTCCTGCTACATATATGGCAGAGAAGATTGGAAACGGCGGTACAGTTACCCTTGAGAATGACATAAAGGCAAACATAACCATCCAGAGTGGCAATGCTGTAATCAACCTTAACGGCAAGAAGATATCCAATGCATCTGAGGCCCCTGTAATCACAGTAAACAACGGTGCAACTCTTGTTATTAACGGTACAGGAGAGATAGAAAACACTTCAAGTGACAAGGATGTCATCGAAAACAAAGGTACATTAACCATAAATGGCGGTACATACACAGGAGATGCAGACCTTATCAACAACCAGGGAACCCTTAATATTAATGGTGGTACATACAACGCTAAAGAGAGCGTGCCTTCCGTTTTCGCCGTTAACAACACCGGCTCGATAAATGTAGATACAGGCGTAGAACTACGTGTTAACGACAAAAGTAGCGTAACCTATTACGTCGCTAGCGAAAAAGCTCTCAATACTGCAATAGCCGGCACAAACACAACGGCCAAAAATATTATATTTACAGCTGATATAACCATAACCTCGAATGATAAACTTGTGATTGATTCCGGTAATACATTTGATGTTAACCTTAGTGGTTATATACTGAACGGTAGAACAAATCTTAAACACGGAAAAGTTACATTTAGGAATGGAACTATTGCAGGTGGCAAAGAACAGGCTCTTAATGTCTATGGTTCAACAGAAGCAACAGCAACTGATTATTCCGTTCTTGTGGTTGAAAAAGATGTGAAAGTTACTGCAGATGTTTGGGCTGTATGTATTTTTGGTAGTGCCTACAATAAAAACGGGTACGGTGCAGTTGCCAATATTTATGGTACATTGGAAACTACAGGAGATGGTACAGAGGGAGCAGTTTTCGTAAGCGGAAACCTTGGACAGTACGTTGATGCTGATTTTGCCGCATCTTCAACAAACATAGTGAATATCTATGGTAGCGTTACAAGCCAAAAGGATGCAGCTATTGCTATCAACGGTGCAGCTACTGTAAACGTTTATGATGGTGCAACTGTTACCGGTAATACCGCAATTGCCATTAAACGTGGAAAACTCGTTGTAAATGGCGGTACAATTACAGGAACAGGAGAAGCCAAAAGTAATCCTGCTGTAAACGGTAACGGAACCGAAATGACCGGTTCTGCAGTATCTGCTACAAGTACCTACAGCAAACACGGCCCACTTAGCGTTGAGATTAATGGGGGAACCATTACCTCTGAAGCTTTCACTATTCTAAACAACAGTGACTACGAATTCAATATCTCAGGAGGTACTTTCAAGTCCACTCTGCAGACATCAGCGATTGTTGTTTGGGCCCGTCTTGGAAGTGTCAACATTACCGGCGGCTCCTTTGAGAACTGTAGTAACGAGGAGGCGACTCTTTATATAGGCACTAAGTTGGATATTCTGAACGGAAAGCAGCCAAAACTGACCGTATCAGGAGAGAAAACCGTAGTGAAGAACACCGCTGACGGAGCATACAAATGGAACAATAACCTTGCACCTCTCACCGTGAATATGTTTAATGAAGTCAATTACAAGGCGGTCAACATCAGCGGCGGAACATTCTACGGTAATAATCCGTCGCAGGATGACAATGTTAAGACTGAAATAGGAAACTTCCTTGCAGACGGGTACAAAGCTACCGAGACCTCGACAAATGTTTGGCTAGTTAAGAAGAAGGAGTAACAGTGAAGAATAATTAGAATCCTTTTAGTATGAAAGGCCGGCCTGTAATAGGAGCCGGCCTTTTTTATGCTAAGGAGCTGTTTAAAACTGCTTCTATCAGATTTGCCGCATTAATGCCATCCATGGCAGAGGAGACAATACCTCCTGCATAGCCGGCACCCTCACCGCAAGGATAAAGACCAGACAGCTCTATATGCTCCAATGTTTGGGGATTACGCGGAATACGAACAGGAGACGATGTTCTCGATTCTGTTGCAACAAGGAGCGCATCCTTTGTATAATATCCTTTTAGCCTCTTGTCAAACTCTATAAAACCTTTCTGTAATGTCTCTACAATAAATTTTGGCAACATGGTGTGTAAAGGAGCAGAATAGACTCCGCACAGATAGGATGAAAGTGGCAAATTTGCAGAGATTCTGTTGTTTACAAAATCTGTCATTCGCTGTGCAGGAGCCTTTAAAGAGCCATCTCCACATGCAAACAGATGTTGTTCAATCCGTTTTTGGAATCTTAAAAGTTTAAGGGGGTCTCCGTCTTTACAGGTAGGACTGTCTTTAACATCGTTAGGTTCAACTGTCACCACTACACCTGCGTTTGCAAGGTTGGAGCTTCTGGCAGCATTACTCATACCATTAAGCACAATCTCACCCGGCGCTGTGGCGGATGGGATTAATACTCCCCCCGGGCACATGCAGAATGAGAATACACCTCTGCCGTTCACCTGCGCCACGGCAGAATATTCGGCAACAGGAAGTGCCGGATTATCGTTATCCCTGTAACGGACTCTGTTTATCAGTTTCTGGGGATGCTCAACACGCACACCCAATGCAAACCCTTTTGCTTCAAGTGCCCACCCCTTCTTATAGAACAACTCATATATGTCACGGGCAGAGTGTCCTGTTGCAAGTATCACATTTTTAGATCTGAACAGCTGCTCGTTGGCAACAACGCTCCATCTTTTATCATCGGTCTTATTAAAGCTGATATCTGTAACTCTTGTATTGAAATGCACCTCTCCCCCACACTCTATAATCTGCCTGCGCATACGCTCTATGATTGAGGGTAGTTTGTCGCTGCCGATATGGGCATGCGTCTCAATCATGATATTGGGATCGGCTCCAAATTTTACAAATGTTGCCAATACCTCCTTTACATTGCCTCTTTTTGTGGAGCGTGTGTACAGCTTGCCATCTGAATATGTACCGGCACCCCCCTCGCCAAAACAGTAGTTAGAATCGGGATTTACAATATTGCTACGGCACATAATGGCATTGTCTCTCTTTCTGCTTCGTACATCCTTGCCGCGCTCCAATATAACCGGCTTAAAGCCACGTTGTAATAGCGTAAGAGCGGCAAAAAGTCCTGCAGGCCCACAGCCTATTATTATAACCTCCTCGGCTCCGTTGACATTAAGATAGGGTTTCAGTTCAAACCGTTCTAACGGTTGTTCTCCGGCCAATCTGTATCTGATACGATATCTGTAGAGCACTCTCCCCCTTCTGGCATCCAAAGAGCGTTTTACAACCTCATACTCCTTTATCTTTTCTATAGGAATCTTTATTTGGGCCGCCAAGGCAGAGAATATCTCCTCCGATGATGGTTGTATCTTTGCGTTGAATGATAGCTCTGTTTCACTCATCTGTACTATGTTTGGAGTCTGTTATCTCATCTCTGCAGCACGTGATACAGGGGAAGCATCTAAAGGGGAGGTTATCCCCTGTCTGAACTTGAAAAGTCCTGTAATAGCAATCATTGCCGCATTGTCTGTTGTAAACTTGAATTCCGGTATAAAACAGTCCCATCCGCGCTTTGCTCCCTCCTCGGTAATCCTGTTACGCAAGCCGGAGTTTGCAGAAACACCTCCACCAAGAGCCACCGTCTTTATTCCTGTCTCCTTAACAGCTTTTAGCAACTTGTCCATTAGAATATCTATAAGATGCTTCTGGAACGAGGCACATATATCCTCCTTATTCTCCTCTATGAAGTTGGAATTCTCCTTTAGCCTGTCCCGTACAAAGTAGAGGAGCGATGTCTTTATCCCGCTGAAACTGAAATCCAATCCGGGGAGATGCGGTTTTGAAAACTTAAACCGGTTGGGGTTCCCCTCTTTAGCCAACCTGTCTACCACAGGCCCCCCCGGATAGCCCAATCCCATCATCTTGGAACATTTGTCAAATGCCTCCCCTACCGCATCATCTATTGTGTGTCCTATAACCTCAAACTCCAAATAGTCTGTAACCTTCACTATCTGAGTATGTCCTCCCGATACCAACAGCGCCAGGAAGGGGAACTGCGGTACTCTGTTCTCTCTCCCCTCCTGCCTTATAAAGTGAGAGAGTATATGCCCCTGCAGATGGTTAACCTCTACCAAAGGCCTGCAAAGTGATAGGGAAAGTCCTTTGGCAAATGAGGTACCAACCAACAAGGAGCCGAGAAGCCCGGGACCTCTTGTAAAGGCTATTGCATCTATCTCCTCTTTTTTTATTCCCGACAATCTTATTGCTTCGCTTACAACAGGCACAATATTAAGCTGGTGCGCCCGCGATGCCAATTCTGGTATGACTCCGCCATAGTTCCTGTGTACATCCTGACTTGCCAAGACGTTGGATAACAGATAGTCATCTTTGAGTACGGCAGCGGATGTATCGTCACATGAGGATTCTATTCCAAGTATGATACAGCTCATCCGTTATTATTTATTCATTGAAGCTTTTATGGTGTTCTCCAAAAGCGATACTATGGTCATTGGACCTACTCCGCCCGGTACGGGGGTAATCCATGAACATTTTGGTGCTACGTTGTCGTAATCTACATCGCCCACCAAACGGTAGCCTGTCTTTTTGGTTGCATCGGGAAGACGGGTAATACCTACATCTATAACTACTGCCCCATCTTTAACCATATCTGCCTTGAGGAAAAGCGGCTGTCCTATGGCTGCAATGATTATATCTGCCTTTAGGGTGTGGGCTTTAATATCTTTAGTGTGGCTGTGACACATGGTAACAGTGCAATCTGCAAATGATCCCTTTTGGGAGAGCAGATTGGCCATCGGGCGGCCAACGATATTGCTTCTTCCAAGTACTATGCACTCTTTTCCTTTTGTCTCTATGTTATAGAATTCCAACAACTTCATTATGCCGTACGGTGTTGCAGGAAGGAATGTAGAGTGCCCAAGCATCATCTTGCCTACATTCTGCGGATGAAAGCCGTCTACATCCTTTTTTGGGGATATGGCGTTGATTACCTTGGTTTCATCTATATGTTTTGGGAGCGGTAACTGGATTATAAGGCCGTCAATGTCGTTGTCTGCATTGATTTCCGCTATGACATTCAGAAGCTCCTGCTCTGTTGTTGTTTCATCTAATTTTACAAGGGTAGATTTGAATCCTACCTGTGCACATGCTTTCTCCTTGTGTCCTACGTATGTCTGGCTTGCTCCGTCTGTTCCTACAAGTATTGCTGCAAGGTGAGGTTGCTTGCCCCCCTTGGCAATAATATCTTTAACCTGTTCTGCTATTTGGGCCTTGATTTTATCTGAAGTTGCTTTTCCGTCTAAAATCTGAGTCATTGTATATTAATTTAAGAGTTATTATCTTCTTTTCATGGCTCTCATTGCCTTCATTGCTTTCATGGCTCCGCCTCCTGCCATCTGTTTCATTACCTTTCTGGTATCTTCGAACTGCTTTAACAGTCTGTTTACCTCAACTACAGAGGTACCGCTGCCGTCCGCTATCCTTTTTCTTCTTGAACCGTTCAGGATCTGAGGATTCTCTCTTTCGTACTTGGTCATTGAGAGTATTATTGCCTCTACCCCCTTAAATGCGCTGTTATCTACCTCTACATCTCTCAATGCCTTGCCTACACCAGGTAGCATTGATGCAAGATCCTTTATGTTACCCATCTTCTTTATCTGCTGAATCTGGAGATAGAAGTCCCACAGTGTAAACTGGTCTTTAACCAATTTCTTCTGCAATTTTCTTGCCTCCTCCTCATTGAACTGCGCCTGCGCTTTCTCTACAAGAGAAACAACGTCTCCCATTCCAAGAATACGGTCTGCAATACGTTTTGGATAGAATATATCCAAAGCCTCCATCTTCTCTCCGGAGCTTACAAATTTTATAGGCTTGTTTACCACCGCCTTAATGGAGAGAGCTGCACCACCGCGAGTGTCTCCATCCATCTTTGTAAGTACCACTCCGTCAAAATCTAACACCTCATTAAAAGCTCTTGCGGTCTCAACAGCGTCCTGTCCTGTCATTGAGTCTACAACAAAGAGTGTCTCAGATGGGTTAACGGCTTTTTTGATGTTGGATATTTCATCCATCATCTGCTCATCTATTGCCAAACGTCCTGCGGTATCTATTATTACCAAAGAATAGCCCTCTCTCTTTGCATATTCAACGGCTCTCTTTGCTATGGCAACCGGCTCTTTTACCCCCTCTTCTGTATAGACGTAAACGCCAACCTGCTCTCCAAGGACTTTGAGCTGTTCTATGGCTGCCGGCCTGTACACGTCTCCTGCCACCAACATAACTTTGAGTCCGCGTTTGGTTTTGCAGTTTAATGCTAATTTGCCGGAGAAGGTTGTTTTACCGGAACCTTGAAGACCAGATACCAGCACTATTCCCGGATTCCCTTTAAGATTAACCTCCGATGCTTCGCTACCCATAAGGGCAGCCAGCTCGTCGTGTACAATCTTAACCATCATCTGGTTTGGTTTCACTGCTTTAAGGACATTCTGTCCCAAAGCTTTCTCCTTTACATCGTCACAGAATTTTTTTGCTATCTTATAGCTAACATCGGCATCTAACAAAGCTTTTCTAACCTCTTTAAGGGTTTCAGCTACATTAATCTCTGTAATCTTGCCCTCTCCCTTCAGCAGCTTGAAAGAGCTTTCCAATCTATCAATTAAATTCTCAAACATATCTGTTATATTTCTTTAATTTCTAATAAAAACAGGCTCTTGTTACCTTAAAAGGCTCACATTCATCAGTTTCTCCTTACCATGGCATAGTTCTAACAAGTTTTACTATGCCCATTCAGCTAACGGAAAAGGCTCTCTAATTCCTGCCTGCCATTAAGATTCGTTATAGAGTAGAGATGATACTTTACATGTTCTAAAAAGTAATCTTCATACTCAAAAAGGGAACTGCATTCACCGTCCCATCTGTAAAATGTCTCTATGACGGATGTATAAAAAAAAGTGACAGCCTCTATCTTTATATTGCCTCTGTAAAGACCCTCTATTATCCCCTGTCTCAGATTCTGCCTTATGAGCGTAGAGTAGAAACCTGCCCTGTCTGTAAGATTAAGCAGAGAGGCTACCCCTCCTCTTCTTGAGATGTCGGTGAGGAATTTTCTGCCGAGCTTTCTTATCTCTGAACTTACTATCTCGGCCATGAGCAACATCTGCACAAGGGGTCTTGTCTCTGTCTGGAACTCATGTTTTATTTTTTTCTCAATAGAATCATAAAAATGGGTTGCTACGGCAGAGAACATCTCCTCTTTGCTTCCAAAGTTATTGTAGAGTGTCTTCTTGGTTATGCCAAGTTCAAAAGCAATACGATCCATGCTAAGCTCCAACCCTTTTTGCTTAAAAAGGGTAAAGAGCTGCATGGTATAGCTTGCGGTCTGTCTGACTCTTGTCATATTTTATTCAAAGTCTTTTGAATAGACAGCTTTTGCCAGATCTCTCTGGTTGTATCTCATAGCCATAACCTGGCCGTAGGCTCCGGCACTCCTTATTGCTACAAAGTCTCCTCTTTCTGTCTTGTTCATCATTATATTCTTTCCAAAGCAGTCACTCGATTCGCATACAGGGCCAACTACATCGTATCTCATGGTTCTTTTGTCAGATGAGATATTCTGAATTGCATGATGGGCCTGATACAAAGCCGGCCTTATGAGGTCGTTCATACCGGCATCGAGAATTGCAAATTTCTTCCGTTTCCCCTGTTTTACGTAGAGTACTCTTGATATAAGTGTTCCGCATTGCGCTACTATGGCACGTCCCGGCTCAAAATGTACTCTCTGCCCCTCCCTTACAATAAGGTTCTCGTTGATTATCTTAAAGTATTCTCTAAAGTCTGCTATGGGATTGGCATCGGGATTGGTATAATCTATTCCTAATCCTCCTCCAAGGTTAAGGTTCTCTATCTTAATGTTCCTCTCTATAAACCACTGCTGAATCTCCTCTATTCTCTTGCAGAGCAGTTTGAATACGCTAAGATCCAATATCTGTGAGCCTACATGAAAATGGAGTCCTATGAGGAGGAGATGCTCTGAATTGTTTATGACCGTCATAACATCTTGAAACATCCATGGGCTTATGCCAAATTTATCCTCTTTTCTGCCGGTACTTATGTATTTATGGGTATGTGCGTCTATATCGGGATTAACTCTAAGAGCGATTCTTGCTGTTTTCTTTTTTGAGGCGGCTATCTGCTCTATTACGGAGATCTCCTCTATGGATTCGCAGTTGAAACTGAATATTCCGGCATTGAGTGCAGTCTCTATCTCTCTGTCTGATTTGCCTACACCTGCGTAGACTATCTTGTCTGGTGAGAATCCTGCTTTAACGGCTACCTTTACCTCATTTCCACTTACGCAGTCTGCTCCTAATCCGTAACTCTTTATCATCTCTAAAAGTACAGGATCTGTATTGGCTTTTAGTGCATAGTGTGCAGAATAGCCATATTTATTCAAACAGTCTGTGTAGAGGTCAAGGGTCTCC
>CAVHKR010000038.1:0-10541 GCA_963636615.1 Acutalibacteraceae bacterium
TACTTGTCGGCACACAGCTGATCTATTGCTTTAATGTCATCCGGAGTGTATTCATAAATCCGGCCCCCATAGCTTTTCATTATAAAATTGAGAATATACTGCTGGAAATCGGTAGCAGACATCCCCTTGTGCTGTAGAGGAAGATGCTCGGAGATATTAGTGACACGTTTCCGGGCAGACTGAACAGCTTTCCCCTGAAATTTTTCAGGACGAGCTTTAAGCGCAGCCGCAAGATCGCTCATACAAGATGAAAAAAGCATTGTTCCATGTTGCAGTACGCGGTCTTTGTATATGCAGACAGCATTGCCCGAGAACTTGCTGCCTTCTATAAGCAGGTCATTCCTCCCCTCAAGGTATGCCTTTACACCAAGAGAATTAATAGCCTCTAAAATAGGTTTTGTAAATCTGCCAAACATTGCGGCTGTATCCTCTAAAGGATTCTTCTGCTCGATAAATGTAAAATTTACATTCCCGAGATCGTGAAATACGGCTCCTCCTCCGGTTATACGTCTCACAACCTTAATGCGGTTGTTCTTAACCACATCTACATCTATCTCAGCAATGGTATTCTGATAATGCCCCACAATTATGGCATTATCGTTTCTCCATATCCTAAAGATAGGCTCTGTATGCTCTTTAAGAAGATATTCCTCTGCAGCGAGATTCCAATATGGATCTGTGCATGTATCAAAAATATACAACATAAAATTATCTGTAATTATTTTTAGGTAGATTAAACTTTGCTATAACCAAGTTGATAATGTATAGAACAAGTGTGCCTATGAGCATTCCAAATATGGCACCGCAGACAACATCTGCCGGAAAATGTTTCCCAACATAAACCCTGCTGTATGCAACCAATGCTGCCCATCCAAAGATAAAGAACCCATACCATCTCCGTTTTACCGCATACGAAGAGACTACGGCAAGCCCAAAAAGATTGGCCGCGTGAGATGAGATAAAACCAAACTGTCCGCCTTTATATTCCAGCATCCTTACCATCTCCATAATAGAAGGGTCGTGGCATGGCCTTAATCTGCCAATAGTATGTTTAAAAAGTATGGTAGAGCCGGAGTCACAGATAGCAAATGTAACAACAATGGCTATTGCATAAAGGAGAGCCCTCTTTCTATTCTGCTTATAGAACAGCAGAAATAAGATAAGGGCACATATTGGCACAATAGAGTATTTATATGAGGCAACCTGCATCACAATATCCAAAAACGGAGTATTGGCATGATTGATTGCAAGCATAAGCCATTTATCCCATTCAATAAGCTGCTCTAACATATCTGTCCGGCTGTTTGATTGTTATTCGCACTGAGAAGGCAGTACCACCTTTCTCTCCTCCGGCTTGTTAAGAGTCTTCCAAAGCAGATCTTTCAACTGCGGAATGTTCTCACCCGTAACAGAGGAGATGAATATGTGAGGAATCTTTCTTGGGAGATGTGGCTTAATCTCCTTTATAAGCTCAGTATCAAGCATATCGCTCTTCGATACTGCTAAAATTCTATCCTTGTCCAAAAGCTCCGGATTGAACTTCTTTAATTCATTAAGAAGAATCTTGTACTCTGTAGCTATATCCTTAGAATCTGCCGCAATGAGGAACAGTAGTACAGAGTTTCTCTCTATATGTCTTAAAAACCTGTGACCCAATCCTTTTCCCTCACTAGCCCCCTCAATTATTCCGGGAATGTCTGCCATTACAAAAGACTTCTCATCTCTGTATGGCACAATGCCAACGCTTGGCTCCAATGTGGTGAATGCATAATCTGCAACCTTTGGACGTGCTGCAGAAACAGTAGAGAGCAATGTAGATTTACCTGCATTGGGAAAACCAACAAGACCGACATCTGCAAGTATTTTAAGTTCAAGGATAAACCACCCTTCAACATGTTCCTCTCCCGGTTGGGCATAACGTGGTGTCTGGTTGGTGGCACTTTTGAAATTTGCATTTCCAAGTCCGCCTCTACCCCCCTTTACAATTATCTTCTCCTCCCCATTTTCCGTTATGTCAAACAAAACCTCTCCCGTCTCCGCATCCTTGGCAACGGTTCCAAGCGGAACATCCAGGATTATATCCTTGCCATTTTTACCTGTTCTCAAAGCCCCACTGCCGGATTCTCCGTTTTCGGCCTTAATATGTTTTTTGTATTTTAGGTGTATAAGAGTCCAGAACTGGTTGTTGCCACGTAAAATTATATGGCCTCCACGCCCTCCGTCACCACCATCGGGACCCCCTTTAGGAACATATTTTTCTCTATGAAGATGCGTAGATCCTTTTCCTCCATCTCCCGATGCAAGAAACAGCTTTACATAATCTACAAAGTTTGAACTAGCCATAAAAATGTATCAGTCTAAAAGCCTCTCCACCTTGGCAAAAACCTCATCTACAGCACCAGAACCATCTATCTCATGATACTTGTTGCAATCTTTGTAATACTTTATTAGAGGTTCTGTTTTTTTGTGGTAAGTATCTATTCTGTTCTGAATAACATCCGGCTTTGCATCATCGTGCCTTCCCTCAATGGTAGCCCTGTGGCGGATACGCTCAAACACCTTGTTGTCATCAATGATGAATGATATAACCTTATGTACGGTAGAGCCTCTTTTAGAGAGCAGTTCATCCAACGCCTCAGCTTGCGATGTTGTCCTTGGAAATCCGTCAAAGAGAAAACCCTTAACGTGGGGATGCTGCTCTATCTCGTTCTCTATCATTCCAATAACAATAGAATCATCAACAAAATTGCCGGCATCAATCAGCCCTTTGGCAATAGTGCCAAGTTTGGTGCCTGCTGCTATCTCTTTCCTAAGCAGGTCGCCTGTAGATACATGATGAAAATTATACTTGTCAACTAAAAGTTTGGCTTGCGTGCCCTTTCCGGCGCCCGGAGGGCCAAACAAAACATAATATCTCATGGTGCTATCATTTAAATACCGTAAGTTCGCCCGCATTTCAGACAAGCAGAACCACCCCGGTTGAGCAGTTTGAGACTTGTCTAAGCCATACAGCAATTAAAAAACTGCGTTCAGACGAACAGTTTACTCCTCATCTATTACATATATATCTTTGTACTGCCTCCCCAACTGGTCATAGTCCAAACCGTAACCTACTATAAAATCATTTGGGATACTGAATACAGGGTAATCTATCTTAACATCCTTGCTGTATGATTCAGGCTTGAACATAAGCGCACAGATCTTTATCTCTGCAGCTCCTGCCTTCTTTAGTATCGTGTAAAGTTCGTTAATAGTATTTCCGGTATCAACAATATCCTCAACAATAACAACTGTCTTGCCCTCTACACTCTTAGACAAACCCATTATCTGCCTTACATTGCCTGTAGATGTGGTACCTTCGTAAGATGCTAATTTTATAAACGCAATATCACTTTGTACGTTAATCTTTCTAATAAGATCTGCCGCAAATATAAAAGACCCACTAAGGACACTCAGAAAGAGCGGAGTGTCAACATCTTTAAGGTCTTGGTTCAGTCTGTTTGCCACATCATTCACCCTCTCCTCAATCTCCTTGGAGGTAATGTATAGCTTGAATGTCTTGTCGTGGAGCTTTATCTTGTTCATGGTCTTAATATTGCAATTGGGAACTGTTTAAAATGCCATTCTCTGTCACTTGGCAGCAACCCGCTGCAAAAGTATGTATTTATTCTCTTAGTTACAATTCTTTCTCCTTATCTGATTTGGTAGTTTGAGTATTTTGGCTCACCTTTGCCTGCACTCAGAAAAATTATTGATTTAAATTACCAATATTATGCAAAGAGATTCAATTGACGGCATTTTTGTTTTGTTCAAAAATATTGGTAAGTTTGTTTGCAGATCCGTCTGTATATGCGGCACGGTCATCTTCAGAGATTTTCTCAATGCTCTGCGTATTAGTTGTATATATAATAAAAAACATATTTATAAATTATCATGACACCTTTAGTTAGTATCATTATGGGAAGCACTTCAGACATGAAGGTAATGTCTCAGGCTGCAGAATTTTTAAATAGTATGGAGATTCCGTTTGAGATAAACGCACTATCTGCTCACAGAGTGCCCCAAATGGTTGTAGATTTTGCAAAAAACGCCCATAAGCGTGGAGTTAAGGTGATAATAGCAGCAGCAGGGGGCGCAGCGCATCTCCCCGGAGTTATTGCTGCCATAACACCGCTTCCTGTTATTGGCGTTCCAATCAAGTCTTCCAATTCAATGGACGGCTGGGATTCGGTTCTGTCTATCCTTCAAATGCCGGCAGGGATTCCGGTTGCGACAATGGCATTGGACGGCAGTAAAAATGCTGCAATCTATGCAATGCAGATACTTGCAACCGCAGATGCAGGCCTGTTTGATAAATTTGTAAAGTTCAAATCTGAGCTTGCAGACAAGATAACCAAGGCCAATGCAGAATTGGCAGCTGTATCTTTCCCGTTTAAGACAAATTAGATATATAGCAGACATACCTAAACTTCAAGACGCACTACCGAATGTGTGTTTTTACTAAAAAACAAGAGCAACACCGGTGGGTTGCCGGTGTTGCTCTTCTATCTTGAATCTTCCCGATAATTTATCTCCGTTCATCCCAGCCAAACGGATGTTTGCTTAACGGCAACTTAGCCAACGGATGATAATCTCCTTTTAACCCTACAGGCGTGGAATGGCGTATCTCGCTTACAATCTCAATGCAGTTCCGGGCCTCGCTTATACGGAATCCCTCTCCTGCCAATATCTTTTGATAGCTTTTTGTATGAAGTTCCGTAAATCCGGCACTGAACTCAAACTCAGTACCATTAATATTAATTGTCCTGTAGGTTTTCTTCTCCCCCTGCACGGCATTCTCAGGCAAACAATCTGCGTTGATGCTGAGAAAATAACGCACACGGGCTTTCTCCAACTCCAAATACCCGGCAACACGGTCAAAGCTCATCACATGTACAATGTTCTGCTTAACCGGGCCGAATACCCATTGCAGCATATCATAGAAGTGCACACCAATGTTGGTAGCAATGCCACCGCTTTTGTGCACATCCCCTTTCCATGAAGCATAATACCATTTACCGCGAGATGTTATATAGGTCAAATCCACATCATATATTTTATCCTTGGGGCCTTCATCCACTCTCTTTTTTAAGGCGATAATAGAATCATGCAGACGGAGCTGTAGTATGGTGTAAGCCTTGTGCCCGGTCTCTCTCTCCATGTCTAACAGGTTGTCTATGTTGTACGGGTTAAGCACCAATGGCTTCTCGCAGATTACATCCGTTCCCAGGCGGAGTCCGTAACGGATAAATGCATCGTGAGTATAATTAGGTGTACAGATGGTTGTCCAGCTCAAGGGATTGCTCGTTTTCATCTGTTTGGAACAGAAACGGTCAAACTGCTCATTTTCCGTAAAGAACGAACATTCGGGGAAAGAACTGTCTAATCTTCCCACACTGTCAAAACGGTCGTATGCAACCAACAGATTGTTACCTGTGTCGGCAATAGCCTTTATATGGCGGGGTGCTATATATCCTGCTGCGCCAATAAGAGCAAAATTCTCCATTATTATTCTAATTTTATGTGTTTATATAATATTTCTATAGGATGCACGGCTGTTACTCCCGTTCCGTCCTTTATCTGTTGCCTGCATGATGTGCCGGGAGCGGAAACGATGGCCGGTATCTTTGTTGATGTCTGAGAGACGGCTTTTCTCACAGCCGAGAACAACACCATTTCCCCTATTTCCAATGATGTTTTATAGTGCTCCTTTTCGTAACCGAACGAACCGGCCATGCCACAGCAGCCGCTTGGAATCACATGAACTTTTGCATTGGGAATAAGATGCAAAAGTTCTGCCGTTTTTCCGATTCCTACAAGAGCTTTTTGATGACAATGCCCATGTAACCATATTTCCAGCCCGGCTGACTGAAATTTGTCCAATGAGATATGCCCTTTATGTACTTCTGACAGGATAAATTCATCATAAAGCAGGCAACTCTTTGCAAGGACTCGGGCTTCTTTTCGTTCAGTCGGTGGTACCAAATCAGGATATTCATCGCGGAAAGACAAGATACATGATGGCTCTATTCCCACGAGAGGGGTCTCTTCGGTGATTACGTCTTTCAAAAGTGAGACATTCTTCCGCGCACATTTTTTTGCAAACTTCAGGTTACCTTTAGATATGGCAGCCCTGCCACTTTCCACATGCCGGGGTATCTCTACTTCATATCCCAATAAAAGCAGCATACGGGCAAATGTCAGCCCCAATTCCGCCTCCTGGTAATTGGTAAATTCATCCGCAAAAAGATATACCTTGCGTCCGGTTTGCCTTTTCCCCACTTTAGCTGTCTCATTCTTGACAAGCTGCCTCATAGTGTGGCGGCTGAGTGTGGGAATGTTCCTTTGGACTGAGAATTTTAGTAATCTTTTTATTATGTAGGCGGAAAATTTCCAACTTGCAAAGAAATTATAGATAGGTGCTATGCTTGAGCCTAAACGTTCAATCACAGCCATCCTTGCAACCATGAATGAACGGAACGGCATTCCTTTCGTATCATGCAGATGTTGCAGCAGTTCCGCACGGAGGCGTGTCATATCCACGTTTGACGGACATTCGCTCTTGCAACCTTTACATGCCAAGCATGAATCCAGCACCTCTTTCAGTTCCGAAATCTCAAAGATACTTTTAGCATGCCGGGCAGTCCCTCTGAAAACCTCGCTCTTCCAACCTCGTGTCAAGATCTCACGGAGCACGTTAGCCCTTGCCCTCGTTGTTTTTGTTTCGTCATGCGATACCTTATATGCCGGGCAGAGTGTGCCGCCTATCAGATTTGACTTCCGGCAGTCTCCGGCACCATTGCATTGTTCTATTGAACACATCAAGGCATGGGTCTGGGTAGATACACCACTGGCATGTTCCACCTTGCATTCGTCAAAGGCCGCTTTCCAATTGAAATATGTCTTGTCAAAGGGCAGGTCATGTTCTATCTCGTAGGTTTGGTCCACATCGAAGCGTAAAAATTGATCCATCGGGGGCGTGCTCACGATTTTTCCCATGTTGAATACACCGTAAGGATCCCAGCATGACTTCACATCACACATCAGTTGGTATGCTTCATCACCATATAACAAGGGAATGAACTCTCCACGTAGCCGTCCATCCCCATGCTCTCCACTCAGGCTTCCCCTATGTTTTTTCACAAGAAGAGCTGTCTCGTATGCCACATCCCGGAACAGCCTCCGCCCCTCTTCCGTCTTGATATTGAGAATGGGGCGCAGGTGCAACTCCCCGGTGGATATGTGTCCGTAAAACACGCATTCCAACCCGAGTCTGTGCAACATCTCATTGAACTCGTGCAGGTAAGCAGGCAAGCGTTCCGGTGCTACGGCAGTGTCCTCAATCACCCCAATTGGTTTTGCATCGCCTTTCATACCGCTTAACAGTCCAAGGCCGGCCTTTCGCAAGCTCCAGACTTTGGTTATATCATTTCCTTGTACTCTTGTACAGCAATAAGCCAGAGCGTTGCTCCCATCCATCAGCTCTTTTTCAAGAGAAAGGGCTTTCTCTTCCAATTCATTTGTGGTGTTTGCAGAAAGTTCCGCAACGAGAAGTCCGGCAGGTTCACCTTCCACAAAGAACCTGTTGGATTGTTGTGCCCCATTCTGTCTGCTGAGGTCAAGTATGTGGCCGTCTATCAGTTCTACCGCATCGGGAAAATGTTGCAGACATACAAGATTGGCAAGGTAGCTCTTTTCGAGCGAGTCGCAGTGGATGCATAACGCCATCTTTTCTGTCTGGGGAAGCACGTCAAGACTGACTTTTATTTCTGTGATGAATGCCAATGTCCCTTCACTGCCACAGAGGAGTTTGCACAGGTTGATGCGGCGTATCTCCAATGGTTTGGATTCATCTGTCAAATCCTCTATTACCTCATCTATGGCATATCCGCAACTCCTGCGGCGCAATGTTTTGTCGGGATAGCTGTTCTCAATCAGCTCAACGGTCGGCCTGTCCAAGGCGAGGTTGACTAATTGGGAATATATCTTTTGTATGAGGGGAATATCCTCTTTGTCTGTTGTCCAAAACGCATTGCCGAAACGTTGCTCCAATTCAGCTATGGTATATTCCCTGAAGTGTTCCTTTGTCCCATCTGCTATTATCCCAAACGCTTCCACTATGTGGTGCCGCGTACTGCCGTATATCAAAGAATGCGAACCGCAGGAGTTGTTGCCAAACATGCCACCTATGCAACACCGGTTACTTGTGGATGTTTCCGGGCTGAAGAATAGTCCGTATGGTTTGCAGGCGATATTGAGTTCATCAAGAACCACGCCCGGCTGCACCCTTGCCCACCTTCCGCTGCCGTTTATCTCCAATATCCTGTTTAGATGTCGGCTTACATCCACTACAATACCATTTCCAACTACCTGTCCGGCAATGGACGTGCCTCCGGCCCTTGGGATAAGGTGGGTATTATCCTTTCGTGCAACCTCTAAAAGATGCTTTATGTCGTCTTCATCCTTGGGATAGGCCACACCTAAAGGCACTTCACGGTAAGCACTGGCATCGGTGCTGTATGCTATCCGATGCAGGGCATCCGCATGTATTTCCATTTGCATATCAGATCGTTTTCTTCTTTGTTGTCAAAGATACAGTCGCTTATCATTTTTTCAAAATGACACTGCGCGAAGTATAAGCATCTATCCCTATTGCCAAGTTATCTATCTTGCAGCGATTACCTACTCTCCCGTTTTCACAGTACCATCGGCACAAGCAGTCTTCACTTCTCTGTTCAGAATGGGAAGAGGTGTATTCCCTGCCGCTATCATCACTATACTTTATTTATATCATAAATATGTTAAAATCGAGTTCAATATATGGTTAGCGGCATGACCGTCACCAAATAAGGGAGGAAATGAAACATTCGAGTTACTCAAAATTTCATATGCATCTATAATTCGTTGGTAATTGGCATCAGTTACGATTCCTGCCTTGTGTTCCACAATTTCCACCCATTCTGTTTCGGGACGCAATATCACGCAAGGCTTTTCAAAGAAGAAGGCCTCTTTTTGGACACCGCCGCTGTCGGTCATTACTATCCGTGCATTCTTTTCCAATTCAATAATCTCAAAGAATGATACAGGAGGTATAATAAGGATGTTTTTGTTAGATACAAGCCTTTGATATGTTGCCACCGAAAGGTTGATGGGGAGTGACTTCTTTGTCCGGGGATGGAGCGGCAACACCACCGTTATGCTTTCAGCCTCAGATATATGTATGAGTGCCTTGATGATTGATTCCAGTCGCTCAGGCTCATCGGTGTTGTTGTTTCGATGAATCGTCGAGAGGATAAAACCGTTTTCTGTAAGACCAAGGTTTTTGACAATCTGCGTATGGTTTCGCGAGGATTGAGAAAAATGTCGGCTGTTGTCATACATCACATCACCGGCATTGATTACGATGCGTCCCTTGCCTTTAACAAAATGAGCCTTGTCATTGCCGAAACCCTCTTTCGCAAGATTGTTGACCGCAGTCCGGGTTGGGGCAAAGAGAATGGATGACAACTGGTCACACACTATACGGTTTATCTCTTCGGGCATTGTCATATTGAACGACCGCAGTCCGGCCTCAATATGAAATATCGGCACATGGAGTTTGGAGGCGGCGACAGCACCGGCAAGCGTTGAGTTGGTATCACCATAGAGAACTACACCATCGAAACGCTCTTGCTGAAGCACGTTTTCTATTCCTTCAATCATCCGTGCGGTTTGAACGCCATGACTGCCGGAGCCTACCCCAAGATTATAGTTGGGAGCAGGGATGCCGAGTTCCTTGAAGAACACTTCCGACATATTGCTGTCATAATGCTGACCTGTATGGAGTATTTTCTCCTCAATCTCATCGGAGAAGCTGTTGGCTATCTCCCTTGACAGAGCCGCCGCTTTGATGATCTGCGGTCGTGCGCCAATTACTGTAAGTATCTTGATTCGCATTTATTCTATTGTTATACCGGATACTTTTTTATACATATAAATAAAGACAGTATCCAATGATGCTCCATTACCGGCACTTGACCCAATATCAAAGCCGCGTTCTCCTAATTTTTGCTCCAATTCAATAGCGGATTGCACATCTTTCGCCTTTACCCACACTAATATGTTGGCATTATGTTCGCTTGCCCGTCTTGTAAGGTCATTTGTTATGCCACAATAGAATTTACTACGTGGCAAACGACTAATAGCAAGAGGATGTCCTGCTGCAAATGGGAAGTTGCCCGTTAATAACGAGGAACGTTTTCTTGTTAGACTATTTGAAAGATATGCTTTATCGAAATTTGCAAGCGCATCTTCCAATGAAAGATTATATTCTTTGGCCATATTATTTATTTGTTATCAATACTCGTTTTACTATATTTTTGATGTTTTGCATAATAAATTCACGGCACCATTGCAAGCCAAAAAAATTCCAACGCTGCGGATGTACCGTTATCATGATTCTGTCCGGTAACAGATTCTCATTTGCCGCTTGCATAATGTCCGATGTAGAATGAAATACCAAC
>CAVHKR010000039.1:0-10470 GCA_963636615.1 Acutalibacteraceae bacterium
GGCAAAAACATAGAATATATAGAGAAGCTAAAAGTCGTTGACGTTCCTGTAATAATTGCAATAAACAAAATAGATGAGACCAATCAGGAAAAACTTGGAGTATTAGTTGAAAAATGGCATAATCTTGTACCAAAAGCAAGAATACTGCCTATTTCGGCATTAAACAAGTTTAATGTGCGGGAGCTTTTGCAATTGATAGTGGGGTTACTTCCACAGCAACATGCATGGTATGACAGGGATGTCTTTACAGACAAAAGCCTCAGGTTTTTTGCATCGGAGATAGTAAGGGAGAAGATATTCCTCAATTACAAAAAGGAGATACCCTACTGTACAGAGGTTGTTATAGAATCTTTTGAAGAGGGTCCCGATAGGTACAATATTGAAGCTGTGATATATGTTGTAAGAGAATCCCAAAAGGGCATACTAATAGGCCCTAAAGGATTGGCTCTTAAACATGTCGGCATTGAGGCAAGAAAAGATATGGAGCGTTTCTTTGAAAAGAAAATCTATCTGAAACTGTTTGTAAAGGTTAATTCAGATTGGAGGGAGAATCAGAGAGAGTTACGCAGGTTCGGCTACATTCAGAAATAGCATCTACTCCATATAAAAATCGTCCTTGTACACTACCTACCGGCTTTTGGCCCGCTATGGCTTGTTGTCCAATAGATTATAAGACTCTTGAACCTATTTTAAGGTAAATGTATAGGTAATGGTGCCCTCCTGAACAGTTTCGGCAGATGAACTTATGTTGAACTTGGCTTGGAGGGCAGCTTTTTTTGCCGCCTCCCACATGGTCTTGTCCTGCACAGTTGTGCCGGCCGCACCGGGGATAGCATTTATAACTGTACCGTATTGATCTACAAAAATCTTAACCACAACCTTTCCCCCCTTGTTTATATTGTATGCAGGTATTGGCAGCGAACCCTGTACGTTCCTCCCCTTTAATTTAGCCAAAGGCTCCCCTTCTGTATTGCCTACAGTTGTGTTGCCTTGAATATGACCTGCAGCCAATGCATTGGATATACTTGCAGAGGTCTGCTCCGCCAGGGAATCCTTGTTGTGTTTAGGCGCAGTAAAGAGTGCTCTTTTATTTATCTCCGGCTTTTTGGGCGGCTCATATTGTGGGACATCACCATCCGGGCCAAGTTCAGATGCGGCAGAGTTCTTTGGCGCGTTTTCGGCAATCTTTGCACCTTGGGATCTTTGCACCAACCTGACATTGTTGTCAGGACTTGTAATCTCTGACTTAGGCTCGTTTCCGACCTTTACACTTATAGGCTTAACCACCGGTTGCTCCAGATTATCGGGAAGCATCTCAATAACCAACTGTTGATGTTCAACCGGAGGAGCTTTAACAGATGAGGTGAAGAAGACCAAGAGAAGTAAAGAGTGAACAAGCAGAGTGCTGGCAATGGCAAATTTCCTGCCTGCCCTCTCGTACTTGCGCTGTTTCCTTTCCCTGCGCCTTTGGCTTATATTCATCTCACTCATAGAGAAAGATACTGTTAACGTTTATTTCAGCTATTCGGGAGATGTAGCCAGGGTAACTTTATACCTGTTCCTTTTCCCGATATTCATGATATTGACAACCTCCTCAATAGGAACAGTCCTGTCTGCATAGATAGAGAACATAGGATCCTCCTCGTTCATTAGCAACCGCTGTATCTCAGACTCTACCGTCTCCAACGGAACCGGAGTGGCTTTGCCGTTAATATGGTAGGTAAATGAGTTGTTCTCTCTATGATGCTTTATAGAAACGCTTACCTGTGTCTTTGCAGAAATTTGGTTTGTACTCTTTGGCAACAACAACCTAAGTGCATTTGGGTTAATCAATGTACTTGTAACCAAAAAGAATATCAACAGCAGGAAGACAATATCTGTCATAGAGGACATGCTGAATGATGGTTCGGCTTTAACTCTTTGTTTTATAGCCATTTTCTTACTCCTTTTTAATTATACACAATTCTGCCTGTTATTGCCGGGTATTAGTTTGCTCCTGAGACTGTACCTGCCGTTGCATCTGAGGTTGGCTCTGTTGATGAACAAGTGGTTGCCCTTGTGGCTGAACAGTTTGCTGCCCATGTGGCTGAACGGGGGCCTTTGCAGCTCCCTGTCTTTGCTGCTGCGCCTGCGCCTTTAGTCTGCGGTTCTGCAACATATCCATAAACTCAACCGTTGTACTCTCCATTGCATACACAACATCAGAAACCTGAGAAATCAGGTAGTTGTATCCAAAATAGGCAAGAATACCAACAATAAGACCGGCAACAGTAGTAACCATTGCAGTGTAGATACCACCCGAAAGCAGAGTAATATCTATGTTGCTACCGGCTTTTGCCATATTAAAGAAAGCTTCAACCATACCTATGACCGTACCAAGAAAACCAATCATAGGAGCACCTCCAGCTATCGTGGCAAGCATAGGCAGACCCTTCTCCATCTTGGAAACCTCCACATTGGCAGTATTTTCAATAGAGGTCTGAATATCCTGCAGCGGTCTGTTCATCCTCTCTATACCCTTCTCAACCATCCTTGCAACCGGAGTATCAAAATTAGCACACATCTCAAGAGCGGATTTGAATTTGCCGTCTGATATATAATCCTCAATATCCTTCATAAAATCCTCCTCAACCTTTCCTGCTTTTCTGATATTCCACCACTTCATAAAGAACAGGTAAACAGTTATTATAGAGAGAATAAACAGGGGTATCATAAGCCAACCTCCCTTTATGGCCATATCTATGAGAGACATTGAAATCTCCTCTGTTGCCTGAGCAGGTATTGCCTCAACAGCCCCTTTGCTGGCAGCCCCAGCCTGTAAAATAGATGAAAGTAACATATAATTTTAGTTTTTATTTCCAATGATAAGCTTCCCGATAAAACAGGAAACAGTTGGCAAAAATAGATAAAATTACAATATTTCTACGCTGTTGTACTCTATTCTGTAGAGGAAAAGAGCGTTTCCGGGAACAGAAGAGCCTGCCTTACATCTGTCTTTGCTCTCCATTACCTCCCTAACCCAATCTATATCCCTTTTACCGCGACCTACCTCTAACAAAGATCCTACCATTGCACGCACCATATTCCTTAAAAACCTGTTAGCAGTAACAGTAAAAATATAATGCCCGTTGCTCTCCTCCCTCCAATACGCCTCTGTTACATTACATACAGATGTTTTGTTGCCCCCGTTCACCTTCTCCAAACAGCTGAAATCATGCTCCCCTATAAACATCTGTGCTGCCATATTCATCTTTTCAAAAGAGATATTCCTGTAAGGACAATACAAAGAATACCTGTTTGCAAACGGGTCTTTTACCATATGCAGGTAGTACCTGTATGTTCTAGAACAGGCGTCAAATCTTGCATGCGCATTCTCCGGAACCAAAAAAATAGAATGTACAACTATTTCATTAGGCAAAATGGCATTTATTTTGTACAGGACATGTTCTTGTGGCGGAAGCTCCTTAACGTCAAAGTGAGCTATATAATTAACCGCATTAACTCCGGTATCCGTTCTTCCACAACCGGTTATAATCACAGGCTCTTTTAACAGAACGGAAAAGGCATTTTGCAGAACCCCCTGCACACTTGCAGCGTTCTCCTGAATTTGCCAGCCGCAGAAAGCGGATCCGTCATAGGAAAGTCTTATGAAATACCTCATTTATGTGTAAATTTGCTAATGCAAAGTTATTAAGAAATGTGAAAAATTGCATAAGACCAAGGATTGTTTTAAAGAGGGGCATTTTATGCCAATAAATACATAATACGCGATAAATCACATCTTTAAGATTTATAAACATGAAAAAAATATAGATACATATAATATGGAAACTGTAAATATCAAAGAACTCAATGACAGAATCCAGAAGGAGAGTGCCTTTGTGGATATCATTACAATGGAGATGAACAAAGTGATAGTTGGGCAAAAGCAGTTGGTAGAGAATCTTCTCATAGGTTTGCTTGCAGACGGTCACATATTGTTAGAGGGTATGCCGGGTTTGGCAAAAACATTGGCAATCAACACCCTGTCGAACATTATAGATGCAAAATTCAGCAGAATTCAGTTTACTCCGGATCTGCTACCTGCAGATGTTATAGGCACAATGATATACAGCCAGAAAAGCGAATCATTCCAGGTCAAAAAAGGCCCTGTTTTTGCAAATTTTGTTCTTGCAGACGAGATAAACCGTTCCCCTGCAAAGGTTCAGTCTGCCCTTTTAGAGGCTATGCAGGAGAGACAAGTAACAATAGGAGACACCACATACTCCCTTCCAAAACCATTCCTTGTAATGGCAACCCAGAACCCAATTGAGCAGGAAGGGACATACCCTCTTCCAGAAGCCCAAGTAGATCGATTTATGCTTAAAGTGGTTGTAAACTATCCTAAAAAAGAGGAAGAAAAGCTAATCATTAAAATGCATAACCAATCTATCTTTCCGCAAGCCAACACCGTTTTAAAACCAGAAGACATAGTCAGAGCACGCGATGTTGTAAACGATGTTTACATGGATGAAAAGATAGAAAAATACATAGTAGACATTGTTTACGCAACCAGAACGCCACAAGATTACAATTTAAACAAGTTAACAGATTTAATCTCTTACGGAGCTTCTCCCCGTGCCAGTATCTCATTAGCCAAAGCCTCTAAAGCCTACGCTTTTATAAAACGACGTGGCTACGTAATTCCAGAAGATGTAAGAGCTGTCTGCCACGAAGTTCTTCGTCATAGAATAGGTCTTACCTATGAGGCTGAGGCCGAGAATATTACGGCGGAAGAGATTATTAATGATGTGATTAATGTTGTAGAAGTCCCTTAAAAGTTTTGAGTTTCTTTTTGGCTGATTTTTGCTTTTGATTTCGTCAGATAGGTCTACTGTCCATTCTCAACCAAAAGATAAAAATTATCTCAGAAATAATTCTCAAAATAACAAGCAGTGCTGCCAAGGTGTACGCTCCGTTAATTTCATATTTCGGGAAGTTGTGCATTAGGTGCTTTTTAGAGTTTGTTGAGAGATTTCCTTAAAATAATTCTCAACATGCAATGATGCTAAGGTGAGGATGATATTTAGAATTTTGTGCGTTGGGCGTTTTATTGGGAAGATGATAATAACAGATAAAGATGGAGAACGATTTATTAAAAAAGGTTAGGAAGATTGAGATAAAAACCAAATCTCTGTCGCACCAGATATTTGCCGGAGAGTATCATTCTGCATTCAAAGGACGCGGTATGGCATTCAGTGAGGTCAGGGAGTATCAGTTTGGAGATGATGTGAGGAATATGGACTGGAATGTTACCGCCCGTCTCAGAGCTCCCTACATAAAGGTGTTTGAAGAGGAGAGGGAGATGACAGTTGTACTATTGGTTGATATCAGCTCTTCCGGAATTTTCGGTACCGATTCGCAGACAAAAAGAGAGCTGATAGCAGAGGTGGCGGCTGTGTTGTCTTTCTCTGCATCCATTAACAACGATAAAGTTGGAGCACTGTTCTTCAGCTCAAAGGTTGAAAAATTCATACCGCCCAAAAAAGGGAGAAGTCATCTGTTAAGAATCATAAGGGAACTCATAGAGATTAAGCCTCAAAATGACGGAACAGACATATCGGAGGCACTAAGGTTTCTTACAAATGCCATAAAGCGCAAATGCACCGCTTTTTTGCTGTCAGACCTTTTGGATGTAAATGAAGATTGTACTCCAAGCTACGAAGATGCTCTTAAGGTTGCAATAAACAGGCACGATATATCTGTTGTAAATATCTACGATCCAAGAGAGCGGGAGCTTCCCGATATTGGACTTGTAAAGGTGAAGGATGCAGAGACAGGAAACGAACAGTGGGTAGATACATCAAGATCCAAGGTAAGAAAATCTTATAATGAGTGGAACAGAAAGGCGTTTGACTCTGCAAGAGGTGTATTTAACAAGTATAATATAGATGCGGTATCAATAGGTACCAATCAGGACTACGTAAAAGGCCTGCTTACTCTTTTTAATAATAGAAAGGCAATGTAATTAGATGTCTATGAATAAGATACTAAACAAGATAATAACCGGAGTAATTTTAGTATTGGCAGTTCTGCCGGCCATTTTTTCAGCAGAGCTGTCTGCTCAGACAAAGCAGCCGGCCGCTGTACAGAGCAGAGACTCCATACTTGTTGGAGAAAGGGTGGTGATAAGCACAAGACTCTCTGTCCCAGACGGAACAAGATTGGTTGCAGTGCCATATTCCAACACACTGCAGAGTGCAGATACAATAAAGAGAACAGGCTCAGACACAGTATTGCAGAGGCTATCCTCTGTAGAGGTATTGAAAGAGCTTACCTTAGATACTGTAGCATTTAAAAAAGGGGTTAGGGAGATAGATGCAAAAGTTATGATAACATCCTTTGATACAGGGGCTTTCAGGTTACCACTGCCTCAGGTGTTATCAGACAATGAACACTCTCTATCAGATAATATCCTGTTCCAAGACAGACTGCTCACCGTTTCAACGGTACAGATAGATACAACAGGGTTTGTAATGTCAGATATAAAGGGGCAGATAGAGTATCCGCTTACATTTAAGGAGGTTCTTCCGTGGATTCTGCTTGCTGTGGCAATAGCGGTATTGGCATATCTGATATACAGATATATAAAATATAGGAGAGAGAACAGAGGGTTCTTTGGAAAACCTAAGGTTGCAGACCCTCCTCATATAGTGGCATTGCGCGAATTGGAAAGGATACGCAATCAGAAACTGTGGCAATCGGGAAGAGAAAAAATATACTACACGGGCATTACAGATACGTTACGAGAGTATATAGAACAGAGATTTGGCTTAACCGCAAAGGAGAAGACCTCATCTGAAATATTAGAAGATCTGAAGTCTGTAAAGTTAGAGAAAAGCTCTTATGAAGAACTTTCCAAGCTCTTTACTGTATCGGATCTCGTAAAATTTGCAAAATATTCGCCATCTATAAATGAAAACGAGGAGGCTGTACCTGTTGCCGTAAGATTTGTGAATTCAACATTCATGGAGCAGATGGAGCAGGAGGCAGGTACCCGGGTTGATGATATAAATAAATAGTTATGTTTTTTGAATATCCAAAAATATTGTGGCTTCTTTTGTTACTGCTTCCTATGGTGGTTCTCTATCTGTTAAGGCAGATAAAAGGGCATTCACCGTCGTTGTTGGTGTCGTCTCTGTCTCAATGGAGTGCTCCTGGAGGCAGATTAGCCAAGACTATGCGGCATATTCCGTTTATATTTAGGATGGTTGCACTTGCTGCTTTAATTTTTGCAATAGCAAGACCGCGTAGCTCCTCCACTTTTGAAAAGGTTGATACAGAGGGTATAGATATAGTATTAACCATGGATGTTTCAACCAGTATGCTCGCGCGGGATTTTAATCCTAACAGAATAGGAGCGGCCAAGGATATTGCAATACAGTTTATAGCGGAGAGGCCATCTGATAGAATAGGGGTTGTCGTTTTTGCAGGAGAGAGTTATACCCAGGCGCCGCTTACTACAGACAGGCCCACACTTATCAACCTCCTCAAAGAGGTAGAGTGTGGCGTGGTAGAGGATGGAACAGCCATTGGTAACGGCTTGGCAACAGCTGTGGCAAGACTCAAAGATTCAGATGCAAGAAGCCGTGTTATAATACTTCTTACAGATGGTGTTAATAACTGCGGAGAGATCTCTCCGCAAATGGCAGCAGAGATAGCAAAGACATATGGGATAAGGGTGTATACCATTGGTGTTGGAGCGGAGGGAACAGCCCCCTATCCTGTTATGACTCCATTTGGGGTAAGTGTGCAGCAGGTAGAGGTTAAGATAGATGAAACACTCCTTAAAGAGATTGCAGATGCCACAGGAGGCAAATATTTTAGGGCAACAGACAACACAAAACTGCTCGAAATATACGGAGAGATTAATAAAATGGAGAAGAACAAGACAATGATAGACTCCTTTGCAGTTTATAGAGAGCTGTTCCTCTACTTTGCATATATTGCGCTTGCAGCAATAGCCATAGAGATAATATGCAGGTTTACAATAAGCAGAAAGATACCTTATTAACAGTTTGAATTTTAATATATTATGATATATTTTGCAAATGCACGTTTCCTCTTTCTAATACTGCTTATTCCGTTCTTTTTTGCGGGATTCAGGCTGTATAGAAGAATGATGAAGAGAAAAGTATCAAGATTTGGTAATTTTGATATGATAGAGAGGCTCATGCCGCTTAGGTCAAGATATAAGGGATGGGTTAGAGTTATCCTTTTCTCAATAGCATGGCTGTTTTTTGCAATAGGTCTTGCAAGACCTCAGATTGGTGTAAAGCTCAAAGAAAGCCAGAGTAAAGGGGCGGAGATAATGATAGCGTTGGATGTCTCTAATTCAATGTTGGCACAGGATTACTCTCCAAACAGGTTAGAACGTGCAAAACTGGCAATATCGAGATTAGTAGACAAATTACAGGGAGACAGGATAGGATTGGTTGTTTTTGCAGGTCAGGCTTTTGTACAACTACCCATAACAACAGACTATGTCTCGGCAAAATTCTTTTTAAAATCCATAAGTACAGAGTCTGTGCCTGTACAGGGTACAGCACTTGGAGAGGCTATTAATACATGTATAAGAAGTTTTAGCACAGAAGGGCAGGAGGGAAGCAACAACAAGGCCATTATCCTTATAACAGATGGGGAGAATCATGAAGATGACCCTATACAGGCTGCAAAGGATGCTGCACAGTTTGGGATAAGGGTGTACACGATAGGGGTAGGCTCTCCGGATGGGAAACCCATCCCTATGGGAGATGGGGGGGAGTTGCTAAAAGACAGAGAGGGTAATATAGTGGTCACCAAATTGGATGAAAAGACACTTGGGGAGATTGCTGTTGCCGGGAATGGAGCATATGTGGCGGCAGGTTCATCTGAATTTGGCTTAAATCCAATAATCAAGGAGTTGAAGCAGTTAGAAGAGCAGAAGTTTACCTCTGTAGTATTTGAAGAGTATGATGAACAGTATATGTATTTCTTTGCAATAGCACTGGTATTCTTTATTATGGAATTTTTAGTAGGCAGTAAAAGGATAAACAGAAAGATTTTCAGCGTTGTAGTTCTTATCTGTTTAGGAACAGCAACTCTTTCTGCACAGAATGTCAATACACCGCGAATAGATAAAAAAGAGGTGAGAGCCGGAAACCGGCTTTTTAAAAAGGACAACTTTAAGGAGGCAGATGTAGAGTACAGAAAGGGACTTATTTTAGATTCTACATCTGTGGTATCCAAATATAACCTTGGCAATACCTTGTACAGACTTGGTAATTATGCAGAGGCAGAGCGTATCTATGTGGAAATGGCAGACAGCATTGCCAAATATACCCCGCAGATACTATGGGACACAGAGAAAGAGACAAACCCTACAGATCTGTCAAACTTCTATCATAACATGGGCAACAGTTACCTGCAACAGAAAAAATACAAGGAGGCTGCGGATGCCTACAAGAGTTCGTTACTTAGAAATCCGTCTGATTCAGAAACAAGGCGAAATTATGCATACGCCAAAAAGATGTTAGAGGATCAGCAGAACAACCAAAACCAGAATCAGGATCAGAATCAAGATCAAGATAAAGACCAGAACAAAGACCAGAATAAGAACCAAAATCAGGATAAAGATAAAAATAAGGATAAGGATCAAAACAAAGATCAGGACCAAAATAAGGATAAAGATAAACAGGAGCAGAATAAAGACAGGAACAAGGATAATAACAAGAATAACGGAGACAACAATAAAGAGAACAATGATTCCAAGTCAGGAGGACAACAGCCGCAGGATGCCAAGATAACACCACAGGCCGCAGAACAGATGCTTCAGGCCATTCAGGATAAGGAGAATGATACAAAACAGAAGGTGGATAAAGAGAAAGCAAAGGCTCTCAGGAGTAAGCAGCGTGAGAAGAATTGGTGAAAATAATTAAATTTGTTGTTTCTTTTTGGGTAAAAGGAGAATTTTTATGAGGCTCAGATTTAACATAATATTATTTATTCTTACTGTTACATGTTTTACAGCCGTGGCGCAGAACAGTTTTACGGTTGATGCACCAAATGTTGTAGGCAGCAAGGAGGCTTTCAGAGTTGTTTATACGGCAGATGGGGAGATTGAGAGTTTTACTCCCCCAATCTTCTCAGGTGCAGATGTCCTGTTGGGTCCTACATCGTCGAGAATGCAGAGTACGCAGATAATAAACGGCAAGAGATCTCAGTCTACAGAGATAAGCTATACGTATGTCATAAGACCAAACAATAACAAACTTATCTCAATATCACAGGCATCGGCCAAGATAAACGGTAAGAGTTATACTACAAAAGCTTTGAGCATAGAGGTTGTAGATGATAGTAATGAGGTCTCTGCATCTCAGGCATCATCTCAACAGCAGGAGGCAGAGAGACAGCCTGCCAATAACACGCAATCCCGGGATGGTGATATTATCC
>CAVHKR010000040.1:0-10232 GCA_963636615.1 Acutalibacteraceae bacterium
GTATAACACACACACACACACACACACACACACACACACACACATTCTCTCGCGCGTCAAGTTATAAATTCTATTTTAAAAACCAATACGTTAGCGAGAGCTGCAGTTCCAATTCAAAACAATTTTTTCCACTATCAGTATCCGGATTACCATCTATCCCGATCGTTATCAGTAGCGGCATCGGGCAATATGTCTAACCTAGAAATTATAAAAATGGAAAATCATGAATCGACTCAGACGAATCGTGTTCACAATGCTATGTGTTATTGTGATATTTCCGCTATATGCGGAACAACCTAAACGTGAACAATCAAATATACACTCCGCTTTTGTCCTTAGAGCCAACCTGCTGCGCTGGGTAACGCTCACTCCGGACCTTGGTATTGAGTGGCGTATGAACAGGCACTGGAGTCTGCAGGTTAACGGCACATGGACCTCATGGTGTTGGGATAACAGGCACCGCCGTTACGCCCTTTGGGAACTTTCTCCGGAGCTGCGCTATCATGTTGGTACCGCTAAACGGGGCTACATTGGAGCAATGTACCATACAGGAGAGTTTAACTACAAACTCTCGGACACAGGCAGACAGGGCAACCTCATGGGCGGTGGCATTACAGGAGGTTATATATTGCCCCTTAACCGTAACCTCTCGCTTGATCTCTCTATAGGAGCAGGATGCTCCCACACAGATTTTGACAAATACCATGTTACAGATGGCGTACGAGTCAGAGCCAGCAAAGAGAGTAAGAACTACTATGGAATAAACAGAATTGGTGTCTCATTACTTTACAACCTGTTTTAAGCCTCTTGTATATTCGGCTATGCCTTGATATAGCCGGATAAATTGCACCCCTGTTCCCTACTTATTAATCGTTTGCTTACGCACCGCTTTTCCTAACCATGGCATAGCTCAAACAAGTATGGGCTCATATGGCTTACGGAAAAGGTTTATTAAAAACTCAGGAATAGGCCATGAAAAATGAGAAAACATATTACACACTCCTACTATCTGCAGTTCTGATGCTGTTGCTTGTCTCCTGCGTAAAGGACAAGCTCTATAATACCTCCCATCCTACCAAAGGGGCAGGAATTATTACCATAGACTGGAGCGCAAAAGGTGTGTATATTGAGATACCGGAAAACTATACACTCCGCATTGGCACGGAGGAGCATACAGTAAAAGGCAGTTCCAACCTGTTCTGCACACTACTTCCGCCTGGAAGTTACGGTCTGACTCTGTACAACACAGCTGCCGGAATAGCCGTTAGCGGCAACACAGCCACGGTGAACAGCGCAAAAAGCAGGACAAAGGCATTAGAGGAGATCAATCCATATCCCGATTATCTCTTCTCTGGGCATAAGACTATAGAGGTAACGGAGGATGACACCATTAGAGTAACTGTTCCTGTAAAACAGCTTGTAAGACAGCTTAACATTGAGCTGTCTGTTATTGAGGGTGACTATAGTGGCATAGAATCAGTTACGGCAACACTCAACGGGGTGGCATCTAAAGCCGACATTGTAACATGGGCACGTAGTAATGCTGCAAAAGTCACAAACACTCTTATACAGGATGAGAACAAGTTCACAACCTCTTTCCGCCTGATAGGTATTATCCCATTGGAAAAAAACGCCCTCACGGTCTCTGTTCTTTTTACCAACGGTGATACAAAGCTGATAGAGAACGATATTACCGGGCTGCTCTCCAATTTTTATGACAGTTCTGAACCGATGACCATTACAGGTAACCTGCTACTGTCTGTAAATACAGATGCAGAGGTAACGGATGCCACCATTACAGACTGGAAGGAGACAGACGGTGTTCATGTTGACGCAAACTAAAAATAGTTCACTAATTAATAACCCTAAAAATTACAACATTATGAAGACAATTATCAAACTCCTCTTACTCACTGCAACAGCAACGCTTTTAGCCGCGTGCGCTAAGGAGAATAAGGAATCTAAGAGTTACGTAGCAGCTCAAATCACAGCAGAGATGAGCGGTCCTAAGACCCGCGCATCAAACGCTAATTGGAACAACGACCAGATTGGTGTAATGGTAACAAATGCCCCCTCTTCAAATATGGCTACCATATACAAAAACGTAGGATACAAGACCATCAGCACAGGCACCTCTGCTGACTTCCAACCAACAACAGCGAACGGAGGTATCTTCTTTAAGGACCCAACCGAGGAGGTTACCTTTGCTGCCTATGCACCTTACGTAGCATCCACAAGTGACGCTACCCTGCCGGGCAATGACGGAGCAATTACGGTAGATACACGCACCCAAGGCACAACAGCAGCTCAGGAGAGTATAGACTATATATATGCCACCGGAGCAAAGGGCTCAAAAGCTACCCCTAGTATACAATTTAAAAATGGCGGAGCTGGCAACGACCACTCCTTCAAACACAAGATGACACGTCTTGTGCTCAAGATCAAGATCTCAGGTGCAACAGATTTTGCCAATGCGAATGTGCTGAACTTGGCAGACTACACATTGGGAGGCCTTATCCATGACGGCACTTTTAATATAACAACCGGTACCGCTACAGCCAACAGTACCACTCCCGTAAACGATTGGAAATTGCGCGAATGCACCGGAGCCGCTTCTTCAAGAACGGCAACTGACAAATGCATTGCAAACTATGACAATGGCTCCGGCATAATGACCCTTACGATGATTCTGCTTCCGCAAACACTCAGTAGCGCCTTGAGCTTTAGTATGGTACCAGATGATGGGGAGAACAAGACCTACTCCAACACTACCTCCATACAACCTGCACTTGAAGCAGAAAAGTCCTACACCTATACCATAACAGTAAAGAAGACAGGGCTTACAATTACAGGAAGTACTATAACAGACTGGATCAATGGCGGGAACACAGATGCTGACGCAACTATGTAGAGCTATGTTGTGATAGGATTAAGCCAAGCGCAACGCAGCAATTACCTTTTTAGGCTACTTCTAACAGGGCTAAGTGATTGTACACATAGTAATAACATAAACAGATAGTGATATGAAAAGACCTATTCCCGTAAGCTATACGAGCAAAGCCAAACTTGTTTGGACTATGTCGCAGCGAGAAAAAACCGTGCAAAATCGCCCCGTTTGTTTTGTGCAATGGCTGTGCATTGGCAAATATTTGCCGATATTGGCTTTTGCGGCAGGTCTGCTCTCCTCCTGCAACCGAGAGGAGATGGGAGACATCATCCCTCTGCCAAATGGCAAGTACCCGTTGCAACTGACAGCAGAGGTAGTACAACCGCAAACCCGTGCCGGTGGCAAGGACAGCTGGACAGGCGGTGAAGAGATAGGGGTACTGCTACATGGTATGGCTGAGCCCAAGAAATATGTGATAAAAGACGCTTCCGGCAAGGCAAACCCTACTGCCGGGAACGTCATCTACTGGCAAAGCAGAGCTGATACACAGGTCTCGGCATGGTATCCATATACAGACGGCTTACCTATTAACATCTCAGACCAAAGTAGCGGATATGCCGCCTTCGATCTCCTGTACGCTACCACAGTGGGACGTTATGACCTACCGGTCAATCTCACTTTCAAGCATCTCCTTACTAAGATTGAGATTAAGCTCACAGCCGGCAGCGGCATTACAGCAGAGGATATAACTGGTGCAACCGTTACCCTCCTTGGAGAGAATACTGTCTCCTTTAGTAATGGAACGGTAGGTGGTGCCGCCAGTCATAATGGGGAGATACAGCCCTATCATAATGCAGCAGAGAGTAGGTTTGAGGCGGTGGTGGTGCCGCAGAATATGACAGGAAAACCGCTTGTCCGTGTAGGGGTAGGCGGAAAGGACTTTTTGTACACCCCTGCAACAGATGTCTCCGGCAAACTTGAAGCCAACAAAAGGTACAGCTACACCATCACCGTAAGGGCAAACAGCATTGAGGTTAAAGAGGTAATGGGAGGCAGCTGGAGCGCGGGCGGAGAGGAGGATGTAACCGGGTATGTAACCGGATTCTGAGTACGCGAGCTATGCATGTTTTTTAATTATATACAAAATAAAGAACTATGAACAAGAGACAATTCATATACCTTATTCCAATAGCACTGCTTCTGCTTGCCTCCTGTAAAAAATGGGAGAATCCGGTCTCTATAAAAGAGGTGCGGCAGCTCTCCTTTACCGTTACAGATGGTGGCTATACATCAAAAGCATGGAGCAATCCTAAAGGTGCCACTACCCGTGCTGTGGAGAATGGGTATCTAACGGAATTTACAGCTGGTGATGCTTGCGGCCTCTACTTGGTGCGCAATAACAAGACAATCTATTCAAATGTGAAGCTGATAGCTCAGGTAGATGTTGCCACAAACAGCCTTGTGTGGATACCGGACGGCAGTACTGCTCTTGCAGGTGGGTTATCGGGAGAACAATACTATCTCTATTACCCCTATCAGGCGGATATGTCTGGCAAGACTGCCCTGCTCACGGGGACAGCTATGACAGATGAGGATTTCTTTGCTTCGCTCATAAGCGGCTGGATACCCCAGACCAACCAGAGCAGTTATACGGCCTACACCGCCTCAGACCTGATGACTGCCAAAGGTACATCCACGGCAGCTGCAGACAATATCCTGCAGCTCTCCTTCTCTATGGCTCACAGGATGTCGTTGGCTGTTATTGAGATGCCTAAGACCGTGTACCAGTTTTCCTCCTCAAAAATAGAGGACTACACCGTTCCCAAGTTAGCTACATACTCCGGCAGCACCAGACCGTGTCGTATGCCTGATGGTTCGTACCGCTACATTATACACCCTGAAGCAACATCTGCTCCAACATTAACGGGTAGCTATGATAATGGGGAGAGGGAATTTACAGTACAACCCTCTGGTATTACTGCCGGCAGTTACAAGAGATACAAGGTGGATGGAGTCTCTGAGATACAGCAGAGCTACACCATAGAGATTGGTGACTATCTCCTTGTTGACGGCAACCTGCTACCTAAAGGAACACTCCTTACCGAAGCGCAGAAAGCAAGTGTGGCGGCAATCATCTTTTGGACACCTAAGGAAACAGACCCTGTAAGTGAAGTGCGGATTACACCTGCCTCGCTTACCGATGACAAGATTATGGCAAAGGATTTTCCTGCCTGCTCTCACGGATTGGCTGTGGCTGTAAAGAAGATACCAAGCAAAGTATGGCAGAATACTTACGAGTTTGTAAAAGATTTTCAAGAGGGGGCAAATTTCACCCCTCTTGACAAAGCTGACTATGTTTCCGTTGCATCCTCTGATGCATCTACCGACAATATGAACCGAATTCTCGGCTACCAGAATACCAAAGTGATAAAGGCATATAACAAGTGGTGCAAGGCTACTTCCGATAAAGCAGACTATGTTGTACAACTGGTTGATGCCTTAGAAGGTTTCACTGCAGACAATCCCGCCCCTGTTACAAGCACCGGATGGTTCGTGCCATCAACAAAGGAGTTGCATATACTCTGCTACAAGGACGTGGATAATATTAACCAATCATGGGGGTATGATAAAGTTGTCACAAGGGATAAAGTGGAACCATCAATTGCCGCTGTTGGGGGAGACCAGTTGGGATCATCCTGGTACTGGTCCTCTACAGAAACGCAGGATGTCTATTTGGTGGCTTATAATATTACCTTCTCCAGTGCCAATATCGGCTTCTACTTTAAATTTAGTCTTGGAGAAGCACGTGCTATATGTGCTTTTTAACACTTGTCTCTTTTTCTTATTCTCCAATGCTTTCCCCTGTTCGCTTGCCAATCTGCACTCTACCTCCTTCACCTCTTCTGCAATAGGAAGATTCTTGGGAATAACTAAAGATCCAAGATAGAAGTGCAAGGCAGGTGGGTTGGTATGCCTGTTTCAGATGGTAAAAAAACATAACGTTTTCACTTTTTATAGTTAACTTTGTGAGGATAAATCCTATTGAATTTTTTTACAGTTATGGAAAGGACTATTCTGGCAAACTTGCCAACCAAGATTATTGAGCTTAAAAAACTCTCTGCAATGGCAGGGGGTACCGCTCGCATTTTTATGAAAAGGGATGACCAAACAGGTAGCGAATTTGGAGGGAACAAGGTTAGAAAACTTGAATATCTGCTTACAGATGCAATGAGCAAGGGGTGTAACATGCTCATTACCTGCGGAGGTATTCAGTCTAACCACTGTAGGGCAACTGTGGCTGTTGCTACCATGCATGGGATGAAAAGCGCGGTTCTGCTAAGGATTTCTGAACAGCCGCCCGTTAGAGGAAACTACTTTTTGGATCTTCTTATGGGTGCAGATGTTAAATTCTGCAACCAAGATGAGTACAGAGGGCACCGCAACGAGATAATGCAGAATATGGCAGATGAATATGCTGCCAAAGGGTACAAACCTTATGTTATTCCGGAGGGGGCTTCTAATGAGATTGGCACTCTTGGCTACTTTAATTGCATGAACGAGATTACAAGACAGGAGAAAGAGCTTGGTATTACCTTTGACACCGTTGTTGTAGCTACAGGTTCCGGTGGAACAGTTGCCGGACTTCATTTGGCCAATATGGTTAACGGACTTGGCAAGCGTGTTGTTGGAATGGCTGTATGCGATGATGTAGAGTACTTTACAAATATTGCAGATAATATTTCAAAGAAGGCTTACACATTGCTGCCAAACAAAAACTCTGTTGTCCCTGTTGAGGAGTGGCGCAGCAAGATTGAGATAAATGACGGATATGTTGGAATAGGTTACGCCCTTAGCAGACCGGAAGAGTTGGAGTTCATTAAAACGGTTGCACGTGCAGAGGGTGTTGTATTAGACCCTGTCTATACCGGAAAGGCAATGTACGGTGTCTGGAACGAACTTAAAGAGGGGGGCAATTTTAGAGGCAAAGCCAAAAATATCCTGTTCATTCATACAGGCGGTATTTTTGGGCTGTTCCCTATAAGCGAGAATTTTACTTTTTAGCAGATTCCCATCTCAGAATGGCAGTTCAAACAAGTTTTACCTCTGTCTTGGCAAGATTTTTTGTATTCTTTGAAAATAATACTACCTTTGCATCCGCTTCCCGATAAAACGGGTTGCAGGATTGGTCCAGTAGCTCAGTTGGATAGAGCAACAGATTTCTAATCTGTGGGTCGGGGGTTCGAATCCCTCCTGGATCACAAGAGGTTACAAGGAGAATGACTAAGTGTTGTTCTCCTCTTTTTTTATACCCAATAAACCAATCTCAAATGGGCAAATTATAAACATCTTCCCGTAATTTACGCAAGCTGTTACCGCTTAGCTAAATATTTCCATTTCCAAAATTTTATTTACCTGTTCGATTTTGTTTTACATGGCTCCATATATATGTTTGCGACTGATTAACAATTAATGATTATGGTATGTTAAAAAGCAAACGATTTATGGATACAATGCTGCAATATCTTGTTGTAATAGTCTTGTTATTTACCGCAATTCCTCCTTTAGAGGCACAGACATCATTCAGAGAGCAAAATATAGGCATTGCAACAAATATCATAGGTTATGCCAATCTTATAACACTTAATGCTGAGGGCACCTATAAGATAAAAGAGCGGCTAAGCGTGCATGCCGGAGTTAAATACAATCCGTTTACTTTCAACAAGGATAATGAAAACCAGATGCAGAACAGAATCTCTGCCATGCAGGTTGGCATAAGGTACTGGTCATGGCATACCAATTCCGGCTGGTTTACAGGTGGAGGCGCCGAGTTCGGCTATTTTAACTATGGCGGCATCATATCAAAGGAGACACATGAGGGTTGGAGAGCCGGAGTAAACCTAATTGGCGGTTACTCTCTCATGCTGTCTCGTCATTTTAATCTTGAGTTTGGTCTTGGTCTGTTTACAGGATACAGGGATTCAAAGAGATACGCCTGCCCAAAGTGCGGAGAGACTTTGGGCAATGAGAAGAAGATCTATGTAGCACCAAACAACCTGCTTGCACAAATAGTCTATCTCTTTTAAAATCAACAACCATGAGGAGCTTTACGGGGAAGAGGGGTATTATGGTGGCTGTTATCCTATTGGCAGGAGGTTGCAGCTACCACAAAAAAGTGTCAGATCTGCAACGGAATGAAATTAAGGCAACAGTAGTACTTCCTCATAATGAGGTGGCTGCAAAGATTATTAATAAGACGGCAGAGGAGAATGAGAGCCACGTTACAGAGGATAAAATTGTAAGGACAGAGCTGCAGGGCAATGCTGTAATAATGAACACTGTTTATGATGAGGAATCGGGCGAAACAGTAATTACAGACAATCTCAAAGAGGTTGTTGTTGAGGCGCCATACAGAAATGTGGCCGAACGCAACGGAATCATAGAATTGGCTTTTGACCTCATAGTGCCCTCTCAGATGCAGGACACCAAATGGCAGATACGGTTTACGCCCCAACTTTTCTACCTTGAGGATTCGCTCAATCTAAACAAAATTTACATAACCGGTAACATGTACAGACAAAAGCAGTTAAAGGGTTATGAACTTTATAACAGGTTTTTGGCTTCTATCCTTCCCGACAGTTCTTTTGTAAAATCGTTCTGTTATGTAAGACTTATGGAGATCTTCCTGAAAAGAAACTTTCCAATTGTACACAATCTTAAAAAAGATACTTTACTGCATGATGTCTCATACATAGAGGAGCACCTTGGTAGTGAGGGGATGCGCGTAATAGAGCATTATACCAAAAACAGATTGGTAAAACGGAACAACAAAAGGAAACTTATGCTTGGGAAGATGTTCAACAAGTATGTAAAAGTACCGTTAGATACGGCAGGTCTCAGATTAGACACAATCATAACAAATAACAACACTCTTACATACAGGTATCTCCAGTCTTTTAGGACATTGCCAAACCTAAAGAGGATAGACCTTAAGTTAAGCGGTGATATATATGAATCGGATAGACATCTATACTCAATGCCGCCAATATCGCCTCTCTCCTACTATGTTAGCAGTGTGTCGTGGTTTGTATCTGACGAGACACGTTATATGAAGAAGATAATTGAGAAGAATGCCTATATAAATACCGCTGCATACATAGATTTCCCCTTGGGAAAGCACAACTTTATAGATACCCTCTCAAACAACAGGATTGAGGCAGACCGAATAAAGGCTAATCTGAGGGATATTGCCACAAACAGCGACTTTGTAATGGATTCTGTTATAATGACGGCAGGATGTTCTCCAGAGGGTAAATATGCCGGCAACATTATATTGGCAAAAAAGCGTGGAGAAAATATAAAGAATTATTTTTTAGACTATTATAATCACTTGACAGACAGCATTAATGCACCTGTCCTGCATATGGGTTTCAATAACAAAACAGAGGAAGTTGTTAATGTACCTGCAAAAAAACAGAGAGAAAGCAGAAGCCGCTATGATATTGCAAAGAGATTTAAGGTAAATACTATTCCTGAGAATTGGGATAAGCTTTACACTCTTCTTGCAAATGATTCCATCTTCCAATCCGATGCGCGTCTCCTCTCTCTGTCCGATATAAAAGATCCCGATTTAAGAGAGCGTGAATTGAGCAAGATGCCAGGTTATAACTATATACGGTCTGCTCTTTATCCGCTTTTACGAACGGTTAAGTTTGAGTTTTATCTGCACAGGATTGGAATGATTAAAGACACCATTCATACAACGGTTGTAGACACACTCTATATGCGAGGGGTTAAAGCTCTCAAAGAGAGAGACTACAAACTTGCAATAGACTACCTTAGGGAATACAAAGACTACAATACCGCTATTGCTTATATCTGCCTGGATTACAACCATTCCGCTCTTGATATTCTAACTTCTCTACCAAGCAGTTCCAGGGTATTATATATGCGTGCTCTTGTAAATGCAAGACTCGGAGAGGAGGATAAAGCGGTGGAGCAGCTTGTAAAGGGTGTAGAGAGGGAGCCGTCGCTCAGGTTCAGGGTAAATTTAGATCCTGAACTCTCTGCCTTGGCAACCAAACACAATCTTAGATTTGATTAAGCCGAGTGCAGAAGCAAAATTTATTTTGCTTCTGCCGAGGCGTAGTGATTGTATACGAAGTATAAAATAAACGTTTAAGCCGAGTGCAGAAGCAAAATTTATTTTGATTATGCCGAGGCGTAGTGATTGTATACGAAGTATAAAATAAACGTTTAAGCCGAGTGCAGAAGCAAAATTTATTTTGATTATGCCGAGGCGTAGTGATTGTATACGAAGTATAAAATAAACGTTTAAGCCGAGTGC
>CAVHKR010000041.1:0-705 GCA_963636615.1 Acutalibacteraceae bacterium
CTTTGCTCTCTCTGCACAATACCTCAAGGAGATACCCAAAGAGGCAAACTGCCGTTAAAGGCCATAACCAACTCATCTCTGTTCCAATCCAATTAAGCCCTAAGAATACTCCAAAAACAATAACGAACATTAGAGTAAATTTGAATATGTTGCTGGCTGCCCCAAGCGGACAGATATATTTGCACCAGAACATCTTTACAAAGAAGTTCCCTATTATGAATAATGCTATTGATATGCAGACCATCCACAGTGTAATTTCCCCTTTAAAAGCGGTAGCGGTTGCATAGTATGGGTCAAAGTTCTTACAGAAAAGTTCAGAACTGTTAATTGTAAAATAGAAGATGGTAAACAGCATGATATATTTTACAGCACGTAAAACTATATCTAAAACTGAACCCGTTTTAACAGTTATCTCTTTTACCTTTAGCTTTGTCCTTAAGTTTGAAAGTCCCTCTCCCACTGTTCCAAGTGGGCAGAGATATGAGCAGAATAGTCTGCTAAACAGTATTACCCCAATTCCAAGCACTACTCCCATCATTATTTGGGTAGCTGTCATGCTGCATGCCATAGAACCCCTTACAAGGTAGGTTGACAAAGTTTCGAGACCTCCAAACGGGCAAAATGCCTCACAATCAAATGTTTGATTACCAAACAATTTTAATCCAAAAGCCGCAATGAGGGCTATGACTCCAATTTGTACTACTC
>CAVHKR010000041.1:715-10136 GCA_963636615.1 Acutalibacteraceae bacterium
CTTCGGAGCCAGTTCTTATGTGATTTACTCATTAAGTATACTTATTTTTTAGAAATTAAATCCTATTGTTATGTTAAGATATTGTCTGTTGTCCTTATTGAAACTAATATTCTCAGAGCTTACAGCTTTAGAAAGATTGGCATTCTTACCCAACTTCCTGTACAGGTATCCGGCCTTGATCCATGCTGTATACCCCTTCTCCTTATCTACAATGTAACTGTACTTTACATCACCTCCAAAATAGGTGTTATCGGTTACATTATAAAGATAATCTGTTGTAAGCAACTCTTTGTGAATCTTTATGTATGAACTCTCCAACGGATTGGTTTCCGTAAGTGAATTACCGCTTCCCTTTGTATATCCACCGTTTATTCCAAGATTTACAAAGTTCTTGTCATTGCAGATAAGACTCTTTTCTACCGAAGCATAATATCTGTCTAATTTATAATCCTGTACATAGTTGGCCGGGTAGTACTTATACTCCTTATCTACATCTGTATGAGAGTAGCCCACGCTCCAGCTTATATTGACAAAAGTTTCGGATCTCTTTATTACCCCGTTATACTCTGCACTGAAAGACTTGTACTGGTCCATATACCTTAGAACTTTCCCATCTCTATACCAGTCAAACTGACTTTGCTCCCCCTCTACCTCTTTGTAACTGTTAAGAATAGCATAAAGTGCATTTTCGCTGCTGTTAAACCCTATCCTGAGATAATTCTCCATCTTATTGGATTTCACAGAGATAACACCCTTATAGTCATACTCTCTCTTTTTGTCTGAATTGGTATTCTTAGCAAAGTTATATGTCTCAAAATTATTCTGTGTAGCTGTCAAATAACTGAATTGATTATAGAACGAGAATGCATCGGCCTTCAATTCTATCTGACCTCCAACTCCATAATAATTTGTTTCATATTTTCTCACATCAACAACACCGGTAGCTCCGGCATTTACAGAGCTGTAGAAGAACAGTCCCTCAAAATAATACAGCTCCTTATCTTTTGTATCGCCAAGATATGTATAATCATCCCTCTCCGAATTATACCTGTAGATACAGTTTGCACCGACATTAATATGCCTGTTGCTGAAAGCTATGCCGGGAGAGACCGCCAGATTAGAGAGGATGTTCTTGTTTCTCCCATCCCTTCTCTTGGCAGCAGATGCATCCCTGTAATTTAGATCAAACCCTATTGCAAAGTTGTTAAAGAGCCTGTAACCCACGCCGGCCTGCAACACATACTGTTCTGCTATCACCTTGCCCGGCACATTCTCGGCCATCTGTGCAAGATTGGAGTTTTCATCAACCGTACCAAGCCAACTCTGCTCCTTCTTGACATTCCTGTCATAATTAAACAGGCCATAGAAATATACATTCCCGATATTGGAATAAGATTTGGTATCCAATCCGTAGTTATTGCACGACTTTGGTTGATTATAATTTCTGTAGTCACCGCTGATATTGTTATAATATACAGCAGCTTCAGAGAAATTCTGCGGAGTTCCATTAAACACAAGTCCCGCACCATTGCCAGATCTCAGCCATGATGAAGACTGTTCAATTCTTTCAAAACTGTAGTAGGCTTTGCTGCTAAAATCATTTGCATCCGCCTGTGCATTCAAAGCCACAGGAGCTGCGCCCATTGCAATTACAGCAAATGCACCATTATATAATCTATTTATACTGTTCATAATAATCTGCTATTTCTTAAGTGTAGGAAAATCTCTTACCTCAAAGTCGTTTGACGAATTATTTGTATCCTGATAGACAATTCTTCCTCCCGCCTCTTCAGTTGCCTTAACATCAACCTTTCTGTGAACACTCTTGCCAGATCCCCCACCCTCTTGTATTATAATAGAACCGTTGTCTATTTCAGATCTCAGTCGTTTTGTCTGTCCTGCAGATATAAGGCACTCAACACCATCTATGATCAGATTCTTGTCTACAAGGAGAACATCGTTATTTCTGTTCCCGGGGCTGTTAGGGTTAACAGTCTTGGTATCAAGTATAAACTGCTCCTTACTCTTTCCGCCCATTGTATAGATATATAATGCCGGACTTGTAATAGAGACCACAAATGAGCGGGATGTACCCGTTTTCCAAAAACACTCAAGGGTGCTTACACCGGGAGCAGGGGCAGACTGTGCAGGTGTATTTGCGGCATCATACATTGCATAATACTCCTTTTTGCTCAAATCTACAGAGGTGCTGCAGATTGGGATATGATTAATAGCATTAAGGCACACTATCACCTCCTCTCCAGGATTAATAGGAATACTTTTCCCTGTACCGTTAAACATCCATGACATAGATGCAGTTGGTATAGAGTCTCTCAACTCAGATGTTCCCGGTTTAACCCAATCCGTTAATTTACCGTTAAGAGGAGCATTGAACGGATAGGCAATACCAACACACAATGAATCCAAGTATGCAATATCTCCCGAATTGTTATACAGAGAGAAGTAAGTATCCTTAAGAGTATAGTTTTTTCCTGTTTCCGGATTTTTACAGCCCGTATAATAGAACTCCTTTATAACTATCTGGTTGGTCTGCGAATAGTTAAGGTTAAGACTGTAATTGTTTACCTCACTGTTATCTGGAGTAACCTTTATTCTGTCTGTAGAACCATTGTATATAACCGTTTTACCTCCCGACAAAGCAATCTTTGACTCTGTAGATGCTATGTAACTACCATAGGCAACCCTTGCGGTAGCCCTACCGGAAGCATCCGCTACAGCACTGTATGTCAGTCCAGATGACGCATCTGAAAAAGCGACATTCATCCCCTCAAAACTTACAGATTTCCCCTCCGGAGCTATAATCTGCACGGTAATTGAACCGCTTATGGAATCGTCGCCGAAATCCCCCTCCTTGGCATCTTTAAGGCAAGATGTTAAAGAGGCTGTTGCAAGCAAAATATATAATAAACGTTTCATCTCAATATTAATTATAGTGTAACTTTAATTTCCGCCCCAAAATAGAGGTCTGTATTCTTCACATAACCGCTAAAGTTAGGCCTTGCACTGCTCCTCATAAGAGGCTTTGAATTTGTAAAGTTGTTTGCATAGAATGAGATAGCAGCAGACTTGCCAATCTCTTTGGAAACCCTTATGTTAGCCATGAAATATGGGTCAAAAGAGGATGTGATGTAATTGTAGGCAAAACTGTCGCTGATCCTCATCATGCCAAGTCTCATTTTAAGTGCGCTGTCTGATGTTGTATAGTAATCTGTAAAAGGTCTTACTACCCCCAATGCATCAACATACGCAATAGGGTCTTTAATATACACCCCATTCTCAACCGTTGTATAGGCATTGTCTATATTGTTCCTCTGCTTGTCCATCCAGATGCACTGCATGGTAAGAGTAAGCACCATTCTCAGTTTGGGAATATTGGTAACAAAATTTACATTGGTATTGAACTTCTGTTGTAATGTACCATTCTTTACACTGCTGTTCCCATTGAATATTGCAACATACGGAAAAGCCTGTTTGGTATCCAATGGGTCTCTCTGGCCTATGGTGTACAACTCAGAAGTCCCGGAATAGCTGCCATTGGATTTCACATACGAACCGGTAGCTATAACACTTGTATTTATCGCCTGTATCCTTCCAAAATTAATATCGTACTCAATACCCCACTTCTTTGTGGTCCTGTTATTCACTATATATGTAGATGACTTATATTCTGTAGTTCTTGTAATATCTGAATGCTCTACATAATCTCCATTCGTATCCTTTACATACAGCTTGCCGTCTACATATTTAGGATCTGCTCCTGAGTAGCCTACAGAGCCATATCTGGATACGTCCATTGCCAAATAATGCTTGGCACTCTCTATACCGTTCTTCAGATACTCGTTAAAATATGTTACACCCAATTTAACCCCTCCTATATTCATATCAAAACCAGCCTCTATATTTCTCGTTCTGGTAGGTTTAAAATCATAATCCTTAATCTCCGGATCTATAAAGGTCTGTATAAGAGAGAAGTTGGTCTCATTATATCTGAACAGATCGTAATCCAGATAGGTATCTCCACCGTAAAGCATATTCATACTTGGCAATTTATCTAACAATCCCCAGCCTCCTCTAATTGCAAAATTGCGGATAAGATTTTTCTTATTGCCCTTGAAAATATCATACTTGGCATTGAGACGCGGATCAACTATAGGATCAATATCATAGTGCTTGTAGGCCATCTTGGTAAAACGCGCTCCTGCACTCATCTCAAGAGATGTTTTCCCTATCGGAACCGTAACCTTCTGCTCAAGGAATGCATTAAAGTCATGAGTATAAGGAGTATGCCTATATGGCTGATGTCTAAAGTACTGTGGAATATCTCCCTCGTACCAGATACCGTTACCCTCGTTTCCCTTGGTGTTCCACTCAACACCATACAGAGTGTTGAAAAGCGTACCCTTATACTTCTTGTTAAGATGGGCAGACACCTTGGCATTAAGGTAGAGAGGCATATCCTCTAACTTCATAAGCTGTTTAGCACTGCCTGAGGTGATGGTACCAACATGTATCCCCTCTTCCGTTACATGAGTATCGGGAAGCAGACTTTGAGAAAGTTCCAGATATTCTCTGTTGTATTCAACGCCAAAATTAGCAGACAAGTTATAGTTAAGTGTTGTTATCCAGCTCTTGTTAAGCTGCCACATACCGTACGCTGCCAATCCGAAATCCTTTTTGCCCGACTTGGTGTAATCATTCTTGCCGGAATCCGGATCGGAGGTGACATTGTTCCCAAGATACGAACCGGTTAACCTTATATTTAGCCTGAAAGGTGTATTATCCTGATTAAAAGTATTTGAATAGGTTATTCCAAAATTAACCCTGTCTAATATGTTGGTTGTAGAGACCAGTCTGGAATTGTAGTTGGCATAGTCAAAATCCAAGTTCATGTAGCCTCTCTCCTTCCCAAGGCTAAAGCCTTTGTTTACAGATGCTCCTTTCAAATATGGATCTGCCTTGAATTTAATCTCCAACGGAGTACGTCCTGCCTTTGTCTTAACGAGCACAGCTCCGGATGTAAGGTCTCCATATTCTGCAGAAACAACACCTTTGAGAACCTCCAATGACTCTATATTTTCAGGAGAATAACTTCTAAAGTCCATTGCATTTACATCATTACCCATAGAAAGCGAGGCATCATTCTGCACTCTGTTGCCGTTAACCACATATGCCACACCTCTGGCGTTGTTAAGATCCGTGGCTGAATTTATCCCTGCTCCTCTTATTGTTATAAGCTGCTTGCTGCTCATCTGGGGATTGGTTATAGTGTTTCCGGGAAGTAGCTGCATAAGGTCGCTCAAACTTGTTGCCTGCAGGTGCTCAATCGCACTTTTATTAAGCCTGCTCGATGAATTCATGGTCTCACCTGCCTCTGCAGTAACCACAATCTCCTCTAACGCAAGATTGTCCTCCAACATCTGCACTTTAAACCTCCTGATATCATTTGTCACATTGATTGTAAGGTTATAATCTACATAACCTATGGCGGAAACAAAAAGAGTGTACTTGCCGGGAAAGACATTGGAAATTTTAAATTCTCCCTGATCGTTGGTAGAAGACCATTGGCCGGTCTCCCTTAACACCACCTGTGCAAATGGGATTGTCTCTCCTGTCTCTTTCAGACTCACTGTTCCCTCTATTGTATATTTAGTTCCACTCTGCGCCAAAGCAGAAACTGAATACAAAAACGACAGTAAGATTAATGTAAAGAATCGTTTCATTAAGTAAAATGTTATTTGTTTGCGCTGCAAAAATAGGTAATAAGTCATGATTCTAAATATCTCAGCCCAACATATTATGCCACAGCATTATCATTACATGCCATTATGTGCCATTTGAACATTGTTTAGGTTCTCCCCCTTTTTTATGCCGATAAATTCATATATTTGCCATCGCTTGATTATTTATATTATAATGGACAGCTTACAGTTGCATATTGACTCACTCAAGAGGGCTATAAAAGAAAAAGCCGGCCGCTCTATGGACTCTCCCGGTGACTATGACTTTCTCTCTTTAGAGGTAAAGAAAGCAACTAATGAATACATAAGTCCCACAACACTGAAACGGTTTTTCAACTATATACAGAGCAATGTAAGTACCAGAACCTCAACTCTGTCTCTATTGGCGAGATATTTGGGGTACATGGGATGGGACGATTTTAAAAGCAGCATGTCCGTTTCGCAAAACAGTATACCAGATATCAGCGAACAGCATAACAGCCGTGTCTACCCTATATCTGATGCTTCCAATGAAATTACAGAAAACAGGATAAGGATAGTAAAGCATAGCAACTATTACACCCTTGTCATTCCCAAAAAGTCTACATGGGCGCTTTATCTTATTCTGCTGTTTGTAGCATCGCTTCTATTCTGTGTTGGCATCTTGTTTACAAATATATCTAGCAAAGACAACATTAAAAAGGACGGACCGGAGTATTCTCTGATTGATGACGGGCAGGGTGGCAGATTAAGCTCTATAGAACTCTTTGACACCCTCTCAAAAATTGTTTTAGAGCATACCAATACCGAATGTGCAATGATAAAGTCCAAGATAGACTCCTTACCAACCTTTAAAGAGAAAAACCATCTGCTGCGACAATGGCACAGAAATAACAAGATGCATTCAGACGAATTCCCAACAATAGTCATGGGCAGGTATCTTAATGGAGATGAGCCTGAATATAATCTGTACAGAATATCACTGATAAATGCAGCAAACAGCGTTTACGAACAGTTCTACACCAAGATGAACGACTCTGTAATGGTTGCAATAGTAAAGGAGACAGAGGCAAGGAGAGCTGTAAAATAGAGATTACTGCAACAGCCCGGCAGGAATTTGCATGATGATTGTACGCCCCTCAATATCTACATCTATTATAAGCTCTTCATTAAAAGGCAGCAACGTATTGCATACCTCTATACATGAATTGTTGGGATACTCTATATAATCTGTTATATCACCTATATACCTGTTATCTTCATCAAAGAGTCTATACCCTACTACTGCTTTTTGAAAACTCTCCGCAGCAAGCTCTTTTTGCACACTCTTGGGCAGTCTTAAAGAATCTGCATAGAGATCCTTGCCTACCAGCTCCTCCGAATGAGCAAAATCTCTCACCGTTGAGAATTTAACAATAGCGCCACTGTTCCCCCGCCTTACAAGCTCATCTATAAAAAATGGAACAGGTAACCCGTTAAAAAAGATGAACAGCGGATCTATCCGCTTTACAGCATCAAAAAAAGGTGAAGTTATCTTAATGACAACTTCACCATCTGTGTAATAAGATTTTGCAACACGTGCCACAACAAAGAGCGTATCAACATTTATGGTATCTGCCCTTGTCATAGCCGCTGCGCATTTATGCCTCTGCAGGAGCCTCAGCAGCGGGAGCCTCGGTAGCAGGAGCTTCGACAGCAGCTGCACTCTCCTCAGCCTCAGCAGCTTTTGCAGCGGCCTCTGCCTCCTCTCTTGCGGCAGCTTCTGCAGCAGCCTTGGCAGCAGCCTCATCTGCTTTTCTTTTTGCAATGACCGCAGCCCTCTCCTCATTTACCTTAGCCTCGGCCTCTAATGCATTTTTCTGTGCATTTACCTTACCCTGTGCTAAAGCAGCTTTCTTGTTGTTAATCTTTGCCTCTTTCTCTGCAACCCAAGCAGCAAATTTTGCATCTGCCTGCTCTTGAGTCAAAGCACCCTTCTTAACACCGCCTTTAAGATGTTTCTTTAAAAGTACCCCCTTCTCTGAGAGTATTCTTTTACAAGTATCAGATGGTTGCGCACCATTCTCCATCCATTCAATTGCTTTGTCTGAATTGATGATGATATTTGCAGGGTTAGTATTCGGATCGTATGATCCCAAAAGTTCAATAAAGCGTCCATCACGTGGAGCTCTGCTGTCGGCTACAACAATGTGGTAATAAGCATAATTCTTCTTACCATGACGAGCCAGTCTTATTCTTACAGGCATAACTGTAGTGAGTTTTAATGATTAATTATTAATAACTTCCTAATCTTCTCGAGAAAAGGTGCGCAAAGATACACCTTTTATTCATTAATACAAAAAAATAAAATTTCAGAGGGGAGAATCAGCATGATTTAAAAAAAATGAAATACTAACGGAGACAATGGGTCGTATTTCTCTGCCAACGGGTCTGGCACAAACCATCTCCCGGTGAAATCATCATACATCCTTGCGCCGTAGTCTATGAAGCCAAAGCCAACGATGACATAATGACTGAAAACGTCAGATAAGCCCTTCATCGGCAAAGCTGAAATAGTTGTCTCCAGCAACTATAATATGATCCAACAGTTTTATATCACAATATTTTGTTGCCTCTTTAAGCCTCTCTGTTTGTATCGAATCCTGCGAGCTTGGGCTTGTATTACCCGAAGGGTGATTATGTACAAGTATAATGGCCGTTGCCAGACGTTCAAAAGCTCTCTTGATTATAAGCCGCATATCTATCACCGTAGATGATATTCCGCCCTGCGTGATACACTCTTTTGCTATAAGTTTATTCCCCACATTAAGGTAAAGTACCCAGCACTCCTCGTGACATTTGTCCCTTAGAATCGGTTGCATTGCATCTGCGGCCTCCTTGGAGGAGTAGATAACGGTACGTACAGGCGTTTTCTCACATTCAATTCTCCTAAACAGCTCAAACAGAGCAAGTATTGTCAACGCCTTACTCTTTCCTATCCCCTTAAATTTCTGTAATTCTACAATAGAGTACCTCCTTAATACAGAGAGAGAATTGTCCGCCTCTGCAAGTATCCTCCTTGCCAAGTCCACTACATTCTCATTTCTGCTTCCCGATCCCAACAGAATGGCCAAAAGCTCTGCATTCGTTAAGGATGCTGCTCCATAATTGATAAATTTTTCCCTCGGTCTATCCTCATCCTTCCACTCTAAAATCGTTAATCCCTTCATCTCCTGCACTTATTAAAACAATCAAAGCCCTGTCCCATATTTGGGAAAGGGCTTTATAATCTATTATGACAAAATTTTTGAGTGTGCGTTATCTGTTTTATGAAAGTTTATTTACATAAACAGTAAGGCCACTTTTAAGGTTAGCTGCCTTGTTAGAGTGAATAACATTAATCTTAGCTAATTTGTCTAACATCGCATAAACTTTAGGAAGTAAAGCTTCTGCTGCTGCCTTGTCTGTTGTGTTGCGTAGTGCCTTAATTGCATTACGCGTAGTCTTTGCATAATACCTGTTATGCAATCTGCGCTTCTCGTTCTGACGATTACGCTTTTCTGCCGATGCGTGATTTGCCATGTTATTTATTTTTTTATTATTTTCCGTAGTCTGTAGGGGAATCGAACCCCTATTGCAAGAATGAAAATCTTGAGTCCTAGCCTTTAGACGAACAGACCTTCCGCATTTGGGACTGCAAAGGT
>CAVHKR010000042.1:0-10066 GCA_963636615.1 Acutalibacteraceae bacterium
GTAACAAGGTAGCCGTACCGGAAGGTGTGGCTGGAACACCTCCTTTTTGGAGCTGTAAACGACTGTAGAGATTTATCTCTGCTTCTCACTTAATTTAATGCTATTATATATATAGTCTCGTAGCTCAGTTGGTTAGAGCACCACACTGATAATGTGGGGGTCCGCGGTTCAAGTCCGCGCGGGACTACTTCCTTGGGGGACTAGCTCAGTTGGCTAGAGCACCTGCTTTGCAAGCAGGGGGTCAAGGGTTCGACTCCCTTGTTCTCCACCTTATAAAGACCAATATTCAGGAAAGGGTTTGTCATTGCATAAGCCCTTTCCTGTTTTTATATACTTTTGCAATTCTTTCATATTCTTACTACTTTTGCCGGCGTAAATATATTCGTATAACCTATGTCAGCAAAAATTAACTGCTTTGTTCCTTTTAAAGACAAAGCTCAAGTGGAAGACACTCTTAATAATCTAAAAAAGAACAACTTAGTTTCTGAAATCTATCTTCTGTCAACAGATAAAAACGTAAGTGAATTTGAAGGGTACAAGGTAATTGCAACAGACGGTCTTAACAGTACCGCCACAATGAAGGCTGTTGCTGCCGCCTCCAATGCCGAGTTCAGCTTGCTCTACACAAAATACACAACCTTGAGCATGGGGTATTTTGCCCTTGAAAGAATGGTGGGAATAGCAGAGGATTCCATGGCAGCAATGTTATATGCAGACCATTATCAGTTTAAGGAGGGTAAGAAACAGATTGCTCCGGTTATAGACTATCAGTTTGGAGCATTAAGGGACGATTTCAACTTTGGCTCTGTGCTCTTCTTTAGAGCCTCTGCACTAAAAGAGGCTGTTGCAGCTCTCAAGCAGGACTATAAATTTGCAGGGCTATACGATACAAGACTCAAACTCTCCCAAAAAGGCTCATTGGTACATGTCAACGAGTATCTTTATTCAGAGATTGAACATGATACAAGAAAATCGGGAGAAAAGATTTTCGATTACGTAGACCCCAAGAACAGAGGTGTTCAGATAGAGATGGAACAGGCTTGTACAGAGCATCTCAAAGAGATAGGGGGCTATCTTGCCCCTAATTTTAAACATATAGAGTTCAGCAAGGCAGACTTTGAGTACGAAGCCTCTGTAATTATTCCGGTATTCAACAGAATAAGAACTATAAAAGATGCCATAAAATCTGTTTTGGCGCAGAAAACCAATTTCAAGTTCAATCTTATCATAGTAGACAATCATTCAACAGATGGCACTACTGCAGCGATAGACGAGTTTGCATCCGATGAGAGGCTGATTCACATAATTCCGGAGCGTAACGACCTTGGCATTGGCGGCTGCTGGAATACAGGAGTCAACCACGCCAAATGCGGCAAATTTGCAATCCAATTGGATTCAGATGATGTTTATTCTGGTCCCGATACACTACAGAAGATAGTAAATGCTTTCTACGAGCAGAACTGCGCAATGGTTGTGGGCACCTATATGATGACCAATTTCAATATGGAGATGATTGCCCCCGGCATTATAGACCACAAGGAGTGGACTCCAGAAAACGGAAGAAACAACGCTCTTAGAATTAACGGATTAGGAGCTCCACGCGCGTTCTATACCCCGCTACTCAGAGAGATAAAGCTCCCTAACACAAGTTACGGAGAGGATTATGCCTTAGGTCTCAGATTTTCAAGAGAGTACCAGATTGGCAGAATATATGATGTCCTTTATAACTGTCGCAGATGGGACGATAACTCAGATGCCTCTTTAGATGTGGTAAAGATGAATGCCAACAACCTCTACAAGGATCGAATCCGCACATGGGAGCTTATGGCAAGGGTAAGAATGCAGAAATAAATGAGGGGCATAAGATGAAATTGAACAAAGAGGTAGCGCAACTGTTTGCAGACCAGCTCTCTGTATGGGAGCAGGCAAAGGGCAACTACGATGCGTTAAGTCATATAAAGGTAAAAGAGGAACCTGTTAACGGAGTCCCCTTTAAGGTGCAGTTCAACCCTGCAAGAATAGTCTCTTCGGCAGCAAAGGTAGACCCTAAATCTATAAAAGAGCGCAAGTGCTTCCTCTGCGCTGCCAACCGCCCGTCCGTTCAGAAAGGGATAGATTTCAAGGGAGAAGCCGCCACATACGAGATACTTTTAAATCCGTTCCCAATTTTTCCAAAACATCTCACACTTCCCGATAAAATACACACACGTCAGCAGATAAGCGGAAGATATGCAGATATGTTAGAGTTAGCATCTGCCATTGATGATTATGTACTCTTCTATAATGGACCCAAATGCGGAGCATCTGCCCCGGATCACATGCACTTTCAGGCAGGGAACAAGGGATTTCTCCCTTTAGAGAAGCTGCTTTGCACTGCAGAGGGTGCTGTGAATGATGAGCTTGTAGGAAAACAGCATAAGATGAACAGTTTTAAGGGGGGAGAGCTTTATACCATTGAGCACATTGTGCCTGGAACACTGCTATTTACGGGAAAGGATAAGTTAGGCATGGTGGCAGAGTTTGATAAGATATGCTCCTTTATCCCTGTAAAAGAGGGGGAATGGGAACCAATGATGAATGTAATCACCTGGTTCAGTCATAACGCATGGTTTACACTCCTCTTTATAAGAGGCAAGCACAGACCGGCATGCTATTTTGCAGAGGGAGAGGAGAATATGCTGCTAAGTCCTGCATCTGTAGATTTGGGAGGCGTATTCATTACCCCTTTGGAGAAAGATTTTGGCAGATTAAACGGAGCAATGGTTGAATCTGTACTGAAAGAGATTGCTGTAGACAGCAGGTTCATGGGAGAAATTGATGATAAACTAAAAAAACTATAACGATGTCAGATAGAGAACAACCCAATGTCCACGTTGGCATAATGCACGGAAAGGAGATAAAGTTTGACCTTATTGTACCATGCTATGTTACGGATGTAAAGGAGCATAGCCTTAAAGCTTCATTCCGGACCTCAATGGGGGAACAATGCGTAAGATATGCAAACGGCCTTATTGAATGGGACGGAGACCTCTACAGAGAGCTTAATTTTATACCATATACAAATGTAGATATAGAGAAGGAGGGGGAGATGGAACCATCAGTAGAGAGCGTAGATAAGGATTATGGTACATTCTGGCTCAAAGATGTAACTATTGGGGTAAATTTCCATTGGGAGAGAAAAGAGGATCAGAAATTTGGGGGGTATCTAAAGCTGATAATAGAGAATGAAGAGATTACGGCAATTAACGTTATAGGGGTAGAGGACTATCTTACAAGTGTAATATCGTCTGAGATGAGTGCCACCGCATCTGAAGAGTTGCTAAAGGCACATGCAGTCATATCAAGGAGCTGGCTGCTTGCCCAGATAGACAAGAACAAAGAGTTGGTAGAAACAAAGGAGAACTACTCTGCATTCACGCAAACAGAGGAGGAGCTTATAAGATGGTATGACCGCGAGGATCATACAAATTTTGATGTCTGTGCAGATGACCACTGCCAGAGATACCAGGGGCTTACAAGAGCCTCTACAGAGAGGGTAAAGGTTGCTATAGATGAGACATGGGGGGAGCTGCTCATGAATGGCAGCAAGATTTGCGATGCCCGTTTTTCAAAATGTTGCGGAGGAGTTGTAGAGGAGTTCCAGAACTGCTGGGAGGATGTAAAGCATCCCTATCTGGTAGCACTCAGAGATACCGCAAACGAACAGGACATACCTGACCTTACAATAGAGGAGAATGCGCGTGGGTGGATACTTTCAGATCCGCAGGCATTCTGCAATACCCACGACAAACATGTTCTGTCTCAGGTGCTTAACAACTACGATCAGGAGACAACCAACTTTTATCGTTGGAAGGTAGAGTACACACAGGATGAACTGGCTGCCCTTATCTTAAAGAGGAGCGGCATAGATTATGGCGGAATCATAGACCTTGTTCCTGTAGAGAGAGGAACATCGGGACGTCTTATAAAATTAAAGATAGTGGGGACCAAGAGGAGTTATACAATAGGTAAGGAGTTGGAGATTAGGAGAACTCTTTCTGAATCTCACCTGTACAGTTCTGCCTTTGTTGTAGAGAGGGTTGGAGAGATAGAGAGAGCAGGGGTAAAACTCCCCGGCAAGTTTGTAATAAAAGGTGCAGGTTGGGGACATGGTGTTGGCTTGTGTCAGATTGGTGCGGCTGTAATGGGGGAGCAGGGGTATAAGTACAAGGAGATACTTAACCATTATTTCCCCGGAGCCTCAATAGAAAGACGTTACTAAGAGATTATTATACAATTGTGTCATGAACAATAAACAATCTAAGAAAACCAGCCCTTGGGCATGGATTCCCACACTGTATTTTGCGCAGGGATTGCCGTATGTGGCAGTAATGACTATCTCTGTCATTATGTACAAACGTTTGGGGATGTCAAATACAGATATAGCCCTGTACACAGGTTGGTTGGGTCTGCCTTGGGTTATCAAGCCTTTCTGGAGTCCGTTTGTAGATATTATAAAGACCAAACGCTGGTGGACCTTAACAATGCAGTGGATTATTGCCATTGCCCTTGCAGGTATTGCATTTACCCTGCCCACAGACTTTTATGTGCAGTTCACATTGGCCATATTCATGCTAATGGGGTTTGCCTCTGCCACTCACGACATTGCTGCAGACGGTTACTATATGCTTGCGCTTACAGAGCATGAACAGTCTCTGTATGTGGGGATACGAAGTACATTCTACAGAATAGCCACTGTTATGGGACAGGGTCTGCTTGTGATTCTTGCCGGATTGATAGAGATGAATTCCGGTCTTGAACCTCTTAAGATTAAGGTTGCGGCAGATGTGGCCGCAGAGCCTGTTGTTGCAGAGATACCGCAATTTGAGACCGTTGCAGAGGAGAACAATGCAACGCTTCATTTTATCACAGCCTCACAGATGGTAAGTACATCTGTAAAGGTACCGGAGAGCGTTATGTTAGACAGCACAAGAGCTGTTCCGTTTGCAGAATATGTCTCAATGATGAGAGATTCAGTAAACAACATGAATGTCCGTAACGGTTTTGTGAAAGGCTCCATTATAACAAAGAATCTTCCCGTAACAGCAACCGTAAAGCAGGAGAATGGTTTTAGGAGTTGGATTAGAGAGACCTTTGGAGAGGAACGCGGCCTGGTATCTGACAATATAAGCAACAACATTGTAATTGTCCCTGTAAAACTGAACAGACAGCCTGCTCCGGATGAGAACATAGTACTGAATGTTACATACAAAGAGGGGGATCAAAGCATAAAGTTGGAGCAAAACAGGCTCTCAACCCGTTTTGAATTCAATGAAAGCAACTGGAACAAGCCAGCGTATCTCTTCTTTGAGGTAGATCATAAATTGGCGCAGTCTACAGAGGCTTCGTTTATGGGAACATCGGGAAATATACCGTTGGCATGGCTCGTTGTTTTTGTGGTGTTGTCTGCTTTCTTCTTCATAGTTGTAATCTATCACAGCTGGATTCTGCCCAAGCCGGTTGCAGATTCCTCTCATAAGGAGACAACCGCCAAAGGGATTGTAAAGGGCTTTGTAGATGCTTTTAAGACATTCTTTACAAAATTACCTTTCTGGCAGACAGTTGCAGCAATAGGGTTTATGTTGTTATACAGGTTCCCGGAGGCGCAGCTGACCAAGATAATACAGCCGTTTCTGTTAGACCCTGTAGATAAGGGGGGTCTTGGACTTACAACCGGGGAGGTTGGACTTGTTTACGGTACGGTTGGCATAATAGGTCTTACATTGGGAGGAATAATTGGTGGCATAGCAGCAGCCAAAGGGGGGCTTAAAAGATGGCTTCAGCCAATGGCATGGAGCATGTCTCTAACCTGCCTTACATTTGTATATCTTAGTTATGCACAGGATCATTCGCTTCTCACAGTAAACATCTGCGTGTTTATTGAGCAGTTTGGTTACGGCTTTGGATTCACGGCATATATGCTCTACCTAATCTATTACTCGGAGGGTGAGTTCAAGACCTCTCACTATGCAATCTGTACCGGATTTATGGCGTTGAGCATGATGCTTGGAATGGTGGCCGGCTGGTTACAGGAGACAATAGGTTACAGACATTTCTTTGTATGGACAATGATCTGCTGTATCACTACAATAGGCATGGCCGCCTTGGTTAAGGTGAATCCTAATTTTGGCAAAAAACAGTTAGAGTAGAGACAGTATGAAAAGATTAGTTTTATCTCTGATGCTCCTCTCTTTGGGGCTTGGCCTTTTGGCAAGAGAGAACGGGAACAAGCCTGTTGTAAAGACAGGGATAGAGGTACTTAAATCAAACGGGTTCAAACAGCTGCAGGGCAAAAAGATAGGACTTGTTACAAATCCGTCTGGAGTAGACAACAACCTTGTCTCAACGGTAGATATTCTGTTTAATGCTCCGGGGGTAGAGCTTGTTGCGCTGTATGGTCCGGAACACGGAGTTAGGGGGGATGTGCATGCAGGTGATCATATAAGCGATTTTACAGACCCGGCTACCGGCCTTAAGGTTTTGTCCCTTTACGGAAAGACAAGGAAGCCCACCCCTGAAATGCTTGAGGGGATAGATGCGTTGGTGTATGATATTCAGGATATAGGGGCAAGGTCGTACACCTTTATAAGTACTTTGGGAATGCTTATGGAGGCGGCTGCAGAGAACAATAAGGAGGTTATAGTTTTAGACAGACCAAATCCGCTTGGCGGAGAGAAAGTTGAGGGGTGTCTTGTAGAGGAGGGGTATTTCTCATTCGTAAGCCAGTTTAAAATACCCTACCTGTATGGGTTAACTCCGGGAGAGGTTGCCCTGTTCATTAACGGGGAGAACCTGTTGGGCAAGAGGTGCAGACTTACGGTTGTCCCAATGGAGGGGTGGAACAGAAAGATGCTCTACAGCGACACAAAACTGCCATGGGTGCTCCCGTCACCTCAGATACCGCAGGTAGAGAGCTCAATGTACTATCCTGTATCGGGAATACTTGGAGAACTTGGGTATGTATCAATAGGTGTAGGTTATACGCTTCCGTTCCAGCTGTTCTGTGCTCCATGGATTAATGCAGAGGATTTTGCAAAGGCGCTCAATAATCTCAAACTACCGGGGATAAATTTCCGCCCGATACACATAAAACCATTCTTTGCAAATTTTGCAGGGGAGAATATTGGCGGAGTGCAGGTGTATATAACAGATTTTGAGAAAGCGCATCTTACATCCATACAGTTTTATATAATGCAGGTTATAGCTGAACTTTATCCCGATAAAACTGTTTTTGACAATGCCGACTCAAAAAGATTCAGGATGTTTGATCTGGTCTGCGGTACCAACTACATTAGGGAGACCTTTGCAAAGAGCAACAGATACTCCTCAATAGAACAGTATTGGCAGAAAGATGTTGATGCTTTTAAGGAGTTGTCAAAAAAATACCGGTTGTACAGGTAGATTGTTTAGAGAGTGTAACGATTTTTAGTAATTTTTATGAAAAATTTTTAGGAATGTAAAGCTCTGATATTTAATATTTTACACGGGGGGGGGTGATTATTTATTATTTTGATTAGTTGTAGAACCAAATTTTCTGTATATATTTGCTGCGTAGTTTTTAAGTTAGATTAAGAAGAGCACGCATTGTTTAGGTTCACTAACGGTGCGTGCTTGGTTTTTGAGATGTAGATAAAAAGGTGATATGGAAACATTAAGAGATTTGATAGAGGGCTCCACATTACTATGGAGTGGAGGTATAGCACATTCGGTTCTTATATTGTCTTTGGTGATAGCATTAGGTATAATGCTGGGGAAGGTAAAGATTTTTGGAATATCCTTAGGTATTACATGGATTCTGTTCGTAGGCATATTCTTTGGGCATTTTAATATTATAATGGATGAGCATCTGCTGCACTTCATTAAAGAGTTTGGCCTTATATTGTTTGTCTATTCTATTGGAATGCAGGTTGGCCCCGGCTTCTTTTCGGCCTTTAAAAAGGGGGGAATAAAGCTGAATATGATGGCTGTAATATCTGTCTTGAGTGGTGTGGCGGTAACTGTGGTCATCTATTTTGCAACCAATATGCCTATTACAACAATGGTGGGTATTCTATCGGGAGCTGTAACAAATACCCCGGGGCTTGGTGCGGCACAACAGACGGTGTCTGATATTACGGGGAACGACATACCGGAAATAGCAATGGGATATGCTGTAGCCTATCCTTTGGGCGTTATAGGTGTTATTATAACAATGTTGGCGTTGAGATACCTCTTTAGAGTAAATGTAGAAAAGGAGGAGAAGGAGGCTCTTGGGGAGCTTGGAGCAGGTGAGTCTGTAAAACTTACGGCAGTTGAGATTACCAATCCATCTATAGACGGTAAAAGTCTTAGGGAACTGCATCCGCTTATAAACAGAGACTTTGTTGTATCGAGGATAAGACCAAGGGAGAGCGGTAAGATAGAGTTGGTTACCTCCTCTACAGTCCTGCATTTGGGAGATGTGATAAGGATTGTAGCACATCCGGCAGATTTAGAGGCCATTACTGTAATCCTTGGTAAGGAGGTACATTTGGAGTGGCGTGAGGAGAAGGCACAGCTTATCTCCCGGAGAATCCTTATAACCAAGCCGGAGCTTAACGGCAAGACATTGGCTCAGCTTAAAATAAGAAACAGTTCGGGGGCAAACATTACAAGAATCAATCGTTCTGGGGTAGATCTTGTTGCAACTCCAAAATTACAGCTGCAATTGGGAGACCGTGTTACAATAGTGGGCAGTGAAACAGCCATTGCCTTTGCAGAGAACATATTGGGTAACTCAATGAAGAGGCTCAACCATCCAAACCTTATCCCAATCTTTATAGGTATTGCATTGGGATGTATTTTAGGAAGTATCCCTTTTGCCTTTCCGGGTATTCCGCAGCCGGTAAAACTGGGGCTTGCAGGCGGTCCTCTTATTGTTGCAATACTAATAAGCAGGTACGGGCCGCATTACAAGATGGTTACATATACAACCATGAGTGCAAACCTAATGCTTAGGGAGATAGGAATATCGCTATTCCTTGCGGCTGTAGGACTTGGCGCAGGAAACGGTTTTGTTGATACTGTAATCAACGGCGGATATGTTTGGATTGGCTATGGCGTCATCATTACACTTGTACCGCTTATTATTGCAGGAATTGTGGGTAGATATATCTTTAAGCTCAATTATTACACCATGATAGGTGTTATGGCCGGCTCTTACACCAGCCCTCCGGCATTGGCATTTGCAGGGGAGCAGTCTGCAAGCGATGCCCCCTCTGTAGGATATGCAACAGTCTATCCTCTCACAATGTTTTTAAGGGTACTCACGGCACAGCTGCTTATACTGCTTTTCCTATAGAAGAGGATGCTTTAAGGAACAGTTTTTTGTACTATTTTGTATCTTTAGGGTATGAAAACTAATAATAGAGTCTACAAGAAGATATTGATTGCTATACCTGCGGTATTGGTATTGTTTGTTGTGGTGTTTTTTACCCTGTTGTCGTGGGGCAATTTCCTAACCAAATCGCTTAACAGATATATCCCGGCTGCAATAAACGCCTCTTTTCATACCGCCAAGGCAGAATTTACATTCATAAGAAGTTTTCCCAATATCTCAATAGGGTTAGACAGTGTTGAAATAGTCTCCTGTTTTAGCAAAAACGGCACAGAAGAGAGCTGTTTTGATACCCTTATGCGTGCAGACAGGCTCTATGCAAAGCTCTCGTTGCCCGCCCTTCTGATAGGGAATATAAATCTCAGGGAGGTATATGCAGATAATCTTAAAGTAAACCTGTTGGCTGCCAAGACCAGAAATAACTGGGATTTTATCACCGGCATGGAGACTCTTACCGAGGAGACAGCAGAGAGTGCAGTCAATGATGTTGCTGTGGGTGCAGATTTCCTAAAAATGAAGAACGTGAGCCTGGTTAACGGGGCGGAACTGAGATTTAAAAGCATAGATGATACCACAGATATTTTTTGCAGAATAGATACGCTCAATATAAAATACGTAACAGATAAAGACGCCGTTAGATTGCTGCAACATAATATAGTACACCCGTATGAC
>CAVHKR010000043.1:0-9826 GCA_963636615.1 Acutalibacteraceae bacterium
AGATGAAACGCTCCAGGCGTCCGTTCTCCTTCAGCACCTTGGCGAAGCGTTCGCTTTGGCAGTAGAGCACCACGCTGTCTGAATCACCGTGGATGTCATAGATGATGCGGTCATGGGCATTTAATGTCAATCCTCCAAACAAAATGTACCAAATTTGGCACACGCCACGACAAGTCATTGTTGTGTCATTGTCGTCATTGGAATCCCTCGCGCGCACATTTCCCGTAATTTGTTTAATTCTGTCCGAAATACATCTACAAGAACTTTGATGGAAGGTTTGTAATTTTGCACCGTGGATATAAAGAATATGAAACCCTACATTATCTGCCATATGATGGCATCGGTGGACGGTCGCATCGACTGTGCCTTCCTTGCCGCAGGACTTCTCGACGAGGTAAGCCTGATGACAGGTCCCGGAATCGATGGTCGCAAAGGTATGACAGCCGTGTTCGACGGCATAGACGAGCCGAACCGCCCTGCCACCCTGCTCCGACTGCAGACCGTGGAGCGTATGGGAGATACGGTTTGGATGAGATATAAAGTATAAGGTATTCTCATATTTCGATGGGCGAGATTATCGGCAAATCCCTGAATCTCGACAAGCGGTCGCATATGTGCGCCTCCGTGTGTCATCACAATTTTGGAGACCTATACCAGCCAGGAGACATACGAGAAACATATTGCCTCCGCCCATTTTCAAAAGAACAAGCAAGGAACTCTAAAAATAGTGAAGAGCTTGAAGCTGACCGACCGGACTCCGCTAAACACGAAGAATGCCATCAAAAACTTTATGGAATAGAATTAATCGAAGATTTCTGGCCCTTTATAACAATTTATCAAATAAGCCATTAGCTCAAATCATAGGGTTAAATTCTGGATTTTTCAGCCCTTTTTCTGGCCCTTTGAAAGGGAAAGAAAAGCAATTAAAAAAACTTTTACACCACAGACAAACAATTGCACTCGTAAACCCCATCGAACCAAAAAGTCTTCGAAAAATCATAAAAATTTGTCCCCTGCAAAATTACGGGGACAGACGGGGGACAATCGTGAAATGTAAAAATTTACAAAGTGTTTGATTATAAGCGATTAACCAATTATCTTATATTCTGCATCGGGAAATAATACATCTGAAAATTATTCTCCGTATCTACTCTTAGCGTCCGAAGCAAATGTATGTTGTGCAGATTGGATGTTTGAGACCATAAGTTAAGAATGAAGATATCAGCAACAATCCTAAACAGAAACCCCCTGTTGGAGATATTACATTAATGGCTCAACAGGGGAATTTTCTATAGTTTGTGAATACTCCTCAACGTTATCCTACAAAATGGTAGTGAGGTCCAAAACGTTCAAATGCAGCTCTGTCCAACTCCTCCCTTGCATCGGGATGAGCTATGCTTATAAGCAGTTTAGCCCTCTCCTGTAATGATTTGCCGTACAAATCAACAGCCCCGTACTCTGTTACAAACCAATGAATATGATTTCTGGTAGTAACAACACCTGCACCCGATTGAAGGACAGGAGCAATTTTGCTTACCCCCTTGTTTGTTGTAGAAGGCATAGCTATAATGGCCTTGCCACCCTCAGACAATGAGGCACCATAAACAAAGTCAATCTGTCCGCCAACTCCGGAGTAGAATTTGGTTCCAAGCGAATCTGCACAAACCTGTCCGGTTATATCTACCTGAAGAGCAGAGTTGATTGCGGTCACCTTAGGGTTTTTTGCAATAATGTACGGGTCATTGGTATATCCAACATCCATCATTGCAACCATAGGATTGTCATCAATAAAATCATAAACCTGCTTAGAACCCATTAAGAATGTAGAAACAATCTTGCCTTTATCCAATTTCTTGTTTGCACCGTTGATTACCCCCTTCTCTACAAGTGGGAGAACGCCATCCGCAAACATCTCTGTGTGAATACCAAGATTCTTATGATTACCAAGTTGGGCAAGCACAGCATTAGGAATAGCTCCAATACCCATCTGAAGAGTTGCCCCATCCTCTATAAGAGCTGCACAATGCTTCCCGATAGCAGCCTCTATCTCAGATGGTTCATAGAAATGAGCAGGCTCAAGGACACTGTCGTACTCAACAAAATGATCTATCATGCTAACAGGAATCATGGCATCGCCAAACGAACGAGGTACATTTTTGTTTACAACGGCAATAACTACACGTGCGCACTCAATAGCAGCCAAAGTAGCATCAACAGAGGTACCAAGAGAGACATAACCATGTTTATCGGGAGTAGAAACCTGAACCATTGCAACATCACAAGGAAGAGCACCGCATCTGTACAGTTTCTGAGTCTCGCTAAGGAAAATTGGAATATAATCTGCATATCCGGCCTGAACAGCTTTACGGACATTGCCTCCTACAAAGAAAGCCTGATGGAAAAACACCCCCTCAAACTTAGGATCACAATAAGGCGCAACGCCCTCCGTGTGAAGGTGGTGAATTCTAACATCCTTAAGTTCACCGCTCTCACCTCTCCTGCAAAGTGCATCTATAAGCACCTTTGGAGCACTGGCAACGCTGCTGAAGTGGATATGATCTCCACTTTTAACATATTTAACAGCCTCATCCGGGCTGATAAAGTTAATATTTGTGTGCATTATTATAGTTGTTTAGATAAATGTATTGTCAAATAGCTGACAAATGTACAAAATATTATACAAACACAAACCTAATTGGTCTATCTTTGCATTGGCTTTTACAGCAATACCAAAAGCAAGACAATGTGCCATGCAGACAGTAACTATCATATCGGACTGGGGCAATAACAGCCATTATTTACCTATCCTCAAAGGTAGATTAAACGGTCTTGTTACCGGGCAGGGCACACCGTATATAAATTTGGTAGAGCTCAGCTCCTCAATAAGGCCATTTGATATATGCGCCATGTGTTTCATAGTAAAAAATGCCTACAACGCATTCCCAAAAGGAACATTACATCTGTTGGGGGTGATTTCAGAACCTTACAATAACAACAGGATGGTACTGGCAAGCTACAGAGCGCACTACTTTTTAGGGGTAGATGACGGTCGTTTTCCTCTCATCTTTGACAGCAACAACTTTGTTATTAAGAATATGCCGCCCATAGACAGATACTCTACCTTTACCTTTCCGTTTTATGCGGTTGAAGCAGCTAAAACAGTACAAGAGGGTCTATTTGACAAGTTAGAAGATGCTCCTACTCAACGCTTTGTAAAGGAGATGCCGGCAATAACAGAAAGTTCCATAACAGGAAAGATTGTATTCATAGATTCCTTTGGCAACGCCATAACCAATATAACCGCCAAGATGTTTATGAAGACAATGATGACAGCAGCGGAAAAATATGGAGAGGACATAGGTATGGAGATATGCATTCCGGGACCATATTTAAAGATTAACGACATAGCAAGAAACTATGATGATGTTGGGCAGGGAGAACATCTTGCACTGTTCAACTCTGCCGGATATTTGGAATTGGCAATAAACAGGGGGAACTTTGCCCATGCAGAGGAGGTAGAAACACGCACTGAAGTAAACATTGTTTTTAACAAACTATAACATAACCATGACAGAGAGAAGAGCAGCCCAATTAAAGGCATTTGAAAAGATTTTAGACATTATGGATGAGCTGAGGGAGAAATGCCCTTGGGACAGGAAACAGACAATAGAATCATTGCGTCCACTTACAATAGAGGAGACCTTTGAGCTTAGCGACGCCATTACCAAGAGTGACTATCACAACATATCAAAAGAACTTGGAGACATACTCCTTCATATAATCTTCTATGCAAAAATCGGGGAGGAACAGGGCAGATTCAATATGGTAGATGTAATAGAGGGGCTCAGCAACAAACTCATATACAGACACCCTCATGTGTTCTCAGACACCAAGGTAAAGGATGCAGGAGATGTAATAGCCAACTGGGAACAGCTGAAAACAAAAGAAAAGGATGGGAACAAGACCATTCTGAGCGGAGTGCCGGAAGCAATGCCATCTATGATAAAGGCATACAGAATGCAGGATAAGGCACGAGCCGTTGGCTTTGACTGGGCAGAAAAGGAGCAGGTATGGGACAAGGTTGCAGAGGAACTTGGAGAATTTAAGGAGGAGATGTACAAACTTGGTAAGGCAGAGAATGAAGAGGAGAAGAGTGCAGACAGGAAGCATGCAGAGGAGGAGCTTGGAGATCTCATCTTTTCCATTATAAACGCTGCACGTCTCTATCATCTAAATCCAGATACAGCACTTGAATCTACCTGCGCAAAATTCAGAAGAAGATTCACCTATCTGGAACAGCAGACAATTCGTAAAGGATTAGACCTAAAGCAGATGAGCTTAGAGGAGATGGACATGTACTGGAACGAGGCAAAAGCCATGGAGAAAGAGTAGTTATGGAGTTGTGGAAGGAGAGAACCAATATACTGCTGGGCAATGATAGTATTGAGAAATTGTCAAACGCCACTGTTGCAGTAATCGGCCTTGGCGGAGTGGGTTCATTTGCGGCCGAGATGGTCTGCCGCGCGGGGGTTGGCACCATGATTATCTTAGACTCTGATACGGTGAATATCACCAACAAGAACCGGCAGTTAGTTGCGTTGGACAGCACCATCGGGAAGCTTAAAACAGATGTAATGGAGAGACGGCTAAAGGATATTAATCCACAACTTAACCTTACAGTCATATCTCAATACATAGAGGAAAGCAATATAGACAATATCCTTGGAGAATACTCTGGTAAAATAGATTTTCTTATAGACGCCATAGACACACTATCTCCCAAGATAGAGCTTATAAAGTTTTGTGTCCGCAACAAGATAAGGCTTGTCTCATCTATGGGAGCCGGTGCCAAATTAGATGCCACTGCAATACGGATAGCAGACCTGAGCAAGTCTTTCAACTGCCCGTTAGCATACATTTTACGAAAAAAGCTTCGCAGAGAGGGGATAAGCAGAGGATTTAAAGTTGTTTTCTCAGAAGAGCTTCCCGACAGAAACGCCATTATCCCAATGGAAGAGAGGAATAAAAAGAGCCAGGTTGGGACTATATCTTATCTGCCTGCTTCATTTGGAATTGTATGTGCACAGGTTGCAATAACAGACATACTTTCTTTATAGGAAGAATTTTATTAATTTTGTGGGCTATTTAAGCGCATAAATAATCTTGCAAAGCTTGCTTAACTACAATAATAGATGCAGATAGAAGTTAAAGAGGTATCCACAAAAAAGGAGTTCAGGATATTTTACACGTTTCAGAACAGGTTGTACCAAGATGTACCAAATTATGTACCTTCCCTTAACATAGATCAGAAGGTAACACTCAAGTCAGATCCTGCAATCGAATATTGCGAGCGCAAATTGTGGTTAGCATGGAAAAACGGAAAAGCTGTAGGAAGAATCCAAGGGGTCATAAATCCAAGATATAACGAATACTACAACCTTAAAAGAATCAGGTTCGGCTGGTTCGACTTTATAGAGGATTTTGAAGTTGCCAAAGCACTTTTAAACACCGCAATGGCATGGGGAGCAGAGAGAGGGATGACAGAGATTCACGGACCGCTGGCATACAATACTCTTGGGCGTCAAGGTATGCTTGTTGAAGGATTTGAGAACCTTCCTCCTACCAACTGCCTGTACAACTTCCCTTATTATGTAGACTACATGAACAGACTGGGGTTTGTAAAGGAAGCAGACTGGGTTCAATATAAGCTGAATGCCATGCAAGGAGTTCCAGACAAACTAAGACGGATGTCTGACATTCTAATGAAGCGTTATAATCTGCGGCTACTTGATATAAAACACCTTACAAAGGAGCAAAAGAAAGACCTTACAGCCAAGTTCTTTAGGATATACAACGAATGCTTTAAATCTGTACATAATTTTATCCCACTAACAGACAAAGAGATAGAACACACGGGAGACCTTTACTTCAAGCTGCTTAAACCAGAGCTTACATGTATGGTTATGGCTCCGGATAACGACATAGCAGCATTCGGATTCTGCCTACCCTCTCTATCTCCTGCATTTAAGAAAGCAAAAGGCAAGCTCTTCCCGTTTGGCTGGTATCATATCCTTAGGGGATACAAAAAATATGACACCATAGACCTTATGATGGTAGGTTCAAATCCCGCATGGGCATCAAAAGGGCTTTCTGCCATATTCCACACACAACTTGCAGATAATTTTCAGAGATACAAAATCAGATACGGAATAACCAATCCGCAATTAGATACCAATCATGCCGCAATAAAGGTGTGGGAGAGTTATGATTATACTCCGTTCATGAGACGCCGTTGTTGGATAAAAAAACTGAAAGCTGAATAAAAAAGCGCTTACTTTGTCATGCTTCATTGCACACACCTTGCGTGCGCCTATTTATTCAGCGTCTTGACTTGCCTTATCTTTAAAGATTTTATTCTTCCGGCTCTATATACAGATAAAAGAATAGCGGCTCATACGCATCTATATTGTCTCCACTACCCTGTGAAGTATATCCCCAATCTGAACTGAAGAATGTCACAGCCCTCTCTCCATACCTTTTCATAAGGGATATAGCCTTTGCAAAACCATCAACAACACTGTTATTCTCCTTTATCGTAGAATAGTCTTCACTATAGGTAATGCTGAGAGCATCATAACTTTTAGAGGAATCATATATACCATACGCCTTTGCACTGTCCCTTATATTAGTATCAAATACAAAACCATCCAACAGTTTCCCCACATACCTTACATTAATCGACTCACTTTTAGGGATGGTGTCATTACTCAAAGCCGCATCCAATGTCTTAAAATAGAATCCGGCTGCCGTTGTATCTATTGCATCATAATATGTGGCCGAATATTTATTTAACCTGCTATTCTGATACTCACTTATATCCGAAACGACCTTTGCAACCTCTATCTTATAGATAAGATTTGTGGTATTGGCATAAGACTTTTTTGAATATTCATAGTTGGAGGTCCACGGCGGAATAATAGCCTCAACCTTGCCATCTGCCCTCATAGTATAAAGCAACTCCTCCAATCCCAATATTACCGAACCTACCCCAAGAATATTCAATTTAGGGGCGTAATGAGTACTCTTTGAATATGTACCTAACTGTTTTGCCACATCTTCATTGGTTGTAGAGATATAATTACCATCAAGATCCATGGTTGTGGTGTTGAGATAAACACCGTCATACTTCTTTATATAGTTACCTGTCCCCTCCTCCATACTTATTATCTTGGTACCGTTTTCGGTAGTAGTAAGGCCTTGCGGATAATGTATCTTTATATATGCGTCCAATATCCTCTTCTGTATAGAATATGAACTTTCATCCTTGTCTTCTGCACAAGAGACAGCCGCCACAGCGAGGCATGCCGCATAAATAAAATTAAATAATCTGACTTTCATGTTATATTTCATAATGAACAAAGATACTTAGTTTTTAATAATCTTTTCTAACCACACCTCTACAAATAACGGGACATTTTTCTCTATATTGTACACGACCTCGTTCCCGTAACCTTTTTTTGAGGAGAAAACAAGATTGCTGTATTCCCCCTGTTGCATACCTGTCATACCATATAATATTCCCGATATAAGATTTTTGCCATTCAGCACTGTCTTATTTGGGAAAGATGCCACAGGACAACCGTTTGCTGTTGCCACAGAGTCTCTATTAGTGGCATACAGTTGACCTTTTCCGGAACTGAACTTATATATGGCATAATAAAAATATACCGAATCGCCCCTATCAGCCTCCGCCCCACTTCCAAAACTCTTTATAATCCTATAAACACCGTTGCTGAAAACCACACTGTCCGATGTTTGATTCCCTATATATTTATCTATTTGTGATTCCTGCTGGGCTATATTGTTTTCGCGTTCCTGTTTTTGACAAGATATTATTGTAAACAGCATGGTTACACAGATAAATACAGACAACAATCCTTTACAACATTTATTCATATACAACAATATTTGTAGCAGGTTAATGCCTTTAACAAAACCTATGCCTTTTGTTTAAATTTATCCAACGCTTCTATAAAATAGTTCTCCACCTCCGCTACAGGTACGTAGATTCTTCCCCCTGCTGCTCTTGTATGTCCTCCTCCATTGAAACTCTCTTTTGCCAGATCATTTACAGAAAAATCCCCTTTTGAACGCAAAGAGACTCTTATATAACCATCTGCCTCGGTAAAGAACCCGCTTACCACAACATCCCTTATTCCCAATGCAAGATTCACAAATCCCTCCGAATCCCCGTCTTGAAAATTATACCTCTCTTTCGTCTCTTTATCCAATACCATTATGGCAGCTTTCTGCTTTGGAAACAACTTCATCCTTTCATACAGCATATATCCCATAAGCCTCATCCTATCCTCATGAAATCCGTTGTAAATCATAGACTGTACCCACTCCTTGTCTACTCCGGCCAACATCAGCTCTCCCGCCATAATGAAAGATGACGGAAGAACAGAATTCGAGAAATTGTTTGTATCCGTAACCAACCCCGTATATAGCGATATGGCTGACGCAAGGGAGGATGGCCACCCTTTGCATTCTGTATTCCAACTCTTTATCAGCGAATATACCACTTCACATGTAGAAGACAACTCCGGTTTTGACACAACTATACAGAAATCATCCTTACAAGGGAACGGATGATGGTCTATGAGTATCTTCTGTGCCGTACTGTTCTTTATGCACACCCCTAATTTGTCTATTCTTTTAAAGGAATTAAAATCAAGACAGACAATATAATCTGCTTTATCTACTAAAGAGGCTACAAGCTCCGGCTCAGATTCAAAGTCCTTTATAATTCTATCTGCATCTAAAAAATCAAGAAAATACGGGTATTTGTTTGGCACTGCCATACTGATATTATCAGGGTGTCCTGCTTTATCTGTTATATAATGAAACAATCCTGTTAAGGAGCCTATGCAGTCACCATCTGGATTAGTATGTCCAACTAACAACAATTTCTTATCACTCAATAAAATATCCTTTAACGTACCGTTTCCAACCATAACTGAAATATCTCAAATAGCCATTTTTACCGTGCAAAATTAAAAATATATTGCTGGGTTTAAATATATTTTTTACTTTTGTAGCAAAGAAAAATAATCACATTTAATCAAATGAAAAAGATATTAACCTACGTAGTATTCCCGCTTGTCATAATCGGATTAGTTTATTTAGTTACTACAAGCATCGCAGAACCAGTTAAGTTCAAAGAGGACAGAGCAGCCAGAGAAACAGTTGGTATTCAAAGGCTTAAGGACATTCGCACACTTCAGGTTGCTTTCAAGAGCAAATATGGAAGATATACTAACAGTATTGATTCTCTAAAGAATTTCTACCTCAACGATTTCATTACTATTGTTAAGCAGATAGGTTCTATGGATGACTCTTTAGCTGTTGCTCAGAAGCTTGTAAGAAGAGATAGTATTAAAATCAATGTTAAGGATACACTCCTTAAAAGAGCAGGGTTCTCTATTGATTCCATTGGAGTGATTCCTTTCTCAGGTGGAGTAAAGGTTATAATGGAGTCTGTTGTAAAACAGGTGTCAGGTGTAAATGTTCCTCTGTTTGAGGCTTGTATGCCATTCAACGCATTGCTTAAAGGTCTGGATAGACAACTTATCATTAATCTTAATGCAGAGAGGGAGAAATTAGGTCATTATCCGGGGCTAAGAGTAGGTAATGTTGAATCGCCTAACAATAACGCAGGTAACTGGGAGTAACAGATACTTCAATACAATACACATACTAAAGAGATGATCATAATCCGGTCATCTCTTTTAGTTTTCAGTAACAGGTTTGTAGAGAGTTGCCT
>CAVHKR010000044.1:0-9821 GCA_963636615.1 Acutalibacteraceae bacterium
GGTTATGATAGACCAGATGATTGCAGCAGCAAAAGCAGACAAGTTGTATGATATAAACAAAGCAGAGTTCGATGCTCTTGAAAAGAGACTCAAACTGAGCAAAAAGGAGATGCTGAATGTTAAAAGAGAGGAGATTCAGCCACTGTTGGAGGAGACGATAATAGAAAAATATTACTTTACACCGGGACGCGCCCTTAAAGCAATCCAATCAGATCCGCAACTGCAAAAAGCTGCAACTATTAACCAATAATACCCTTTTCCGTAAGCCAAAAGAGTAGAGCCAAACTTGTTTGAGCTATGCCATAGCAAGGAAAAGCTGCATGTGAATGAACTATAAAGCTGTCTTGAAATGATTCTGCATCTTCTTATGCAGTACTTTCAGACAGCTTCTTTATTTAAACATGGATATAGTCAAAGTCAGTGCTTTATGCGGTTCTTGCGCTTTGGGTTTGCCGGAAACCAGCCCTTTTCTACCCTCTTTTTCTGTGCAACCAGTTCCAATATAGACCAGAAGCAGGAGAAGGCGGTAACCCCAAATACCGAAGAACTGATTATCTCCCTAACCATAACGGAGAGTATTATAAAGAGTATTCCTGCAACTGCAAAAACCCACCAGCATCCTGTTCCAAAATAATATTCCCCCTTTATTACCAATGGATGAAACAGTCCTATGATTAAAAATGTAGCCAATCCTATAACAAGGCCTATAAGGTTGTAGTACGATATAAATTCCATAAGCAGTGTATCTGTCTGCTGCCATTTTGCCGGCTCTATCTCACAATCATTGGCAACAGTACGGCAAAAATAATAATCTGCAATAAAAATCCAATACTTTATGCAAAACAAATTACCGGCTCCCTCATAAAACTAAAATGTAATTACAATTATGTTCAAAGTTAGAAGCTGTTTAAAATGTTTGTTCGCTGACGCGCAGCTTTTCCTCGCCATGGCATAGCCCAAACAAGTTTAGCTGTGCTAAATGACGCGCAACATGGGAAAATATGGCCAAGAAGAGACCAACAGAACGTACACATATAAATGTGAGAAAAGTTAAACAGCTCCTTAAGTGATGTGTAACATGGCTTGCCATTATGAAAGATTACAATATATTTGCAACTGAAACAGAAAATACATTTAATTTATGACACTAAGATATACAAGCATATTTGCCGCTGCATTTTTCCTGTGCGCCAACGCATTGGCAACTGCATCTGCACAAAACATCAACGGTATGGATAACAGTACAGAGATAACAGACACTCTTAAAACATATAAAATAGATGAGGTTGTTGTTACAGGCTCCGCCAAAGAGACTAACGACCTTAAAACGCTGCCGGGAGCAATCTCTGTTGTAACACCGCAGGTCATTAACGACAGGCAGATTTCATCTATAAAGGATCTTACATCATTAGTCCCTAATTTTTACATACCGGATTACGGCTCAAAACTTACATCAGCCGTTTATATAAGGGGGATAGGAGCACGCAGCAGCGGACAGTCTGTTGGACTGTATGTAGACAATGCCCCGTACATAGATAAAAGCTCTTTCGATTTTGAGTTTACAGATATTGCCGGCATTGAGGTCCTTAGAGGCCCGCAAGGAACATTATACGGCAGAAACGCAATGGGCGGAATAATTAATATAACAACCCTCTCTCCCCTCTCAAACAGAGGGACAAAACTTGCCCTTTCTTACGGTTCCTATAATCAGACAGATATAAAATTTTCACACTACGACAGCAATAAAAGGAATTTAGGCTATGCGGTAAGTTTATTTTACAACAGAGGAGACGGATTCTTTAAGAATGAGTACACCGGCAAAAAAGCAGACAACGAGGAGAGCTACGGCGGACGTGTAAGATTAGTCTATAAGATTGGTGAGAACTGGAGAGCTTCATACTCATTGGCCGCAGAACATACAGATCAGGGGGCTTTCCCATACGGGCAATATAATCCGCAGACAAAAGAGGTTGCAGATGTTAACATAAACGACAAATCATCTTACAGGAGAGAGCTTATAAGCAATAACCTCACATTTCAATACAGTTCAGACAAAATGCTTTTTACCTCAACCACGGGGTATCAGTATCTGAGTGACGAAATGAATATGGACCAGGATTTCTCACCTAAATCCATATTTACACTAAGCCAGAAGCAACATCAGCATGCTGTTAGTGAGGAGTTTTCGCTAAGAAATCTGTATGGGAGCAGATACAGATGGTCGTTTGGCCTATACGGATTTTATGACAGAATGTCTGTTGATGCGCCTGTTGTCTTTAAGGAGGATGGAGTAACAGAGGTACTTCAGCCTATATTTGACAATCTTAAAAAAGCATATCCTAAAATGCCCGCACTCACCGTTACAGATAACTCATTGGTTATTCCCGGTGATTTTAAGACCCCGTCATACGGAGTGGCAGCATATCATCAGTCAACATATAACAACCTTTTTGTTAAAGGGCTATCTGTTACTGCCGGAATAAGATTAGATTATGAGAAGCAGAGAATGGATTACAACTCATCTGCAAAGATGCACCTGAGCATGACCATGCCACCCATGATGCCAAGACCTGTAGATATAAGCAACAGGTATGACGAGACCGTTGTTGATGAATCTGTATCTCAAGATTATTGGAAAACACAGCTCAAATTTGCTGTAAAATATGAGATTCTTCCATGTGCTTCTATCTATTTATCTACTGCACAAGGATATAAGGCAGGAGGATATAATGTACAGATGTCTGCAGATATAATGAATAGAAGAATGCAGTACGATATTATGAACGCCTTTAAACAGATGATGCCCTATGTTCCTGTAACCGAGCCTGGCAGCATAGAGGATGCAATGAGCTACAAACCAGAATCGAGCTGGAACTACGAGGCCGGATTTAAGGGAGAGCTTGCCAATGGAAGAGTTGCAGTTGAGGGAGCTGTTTTCTACATGGATATTTATGATGTCCAGATTACGCAGTTTGTGAACAGCGGTAACGGACGCATTCTGAGCAATGCCGGCAGAGCTGAGAGTTATGGGGCAGAAGTGGCCGTAAAAGGGATTGTCTGCAAGACTGTTACAGCAGAGGCAAACTATGGCTACACCCATGCAACATTCAAAGACTATAACAGCGGCAGGGAGGATTATAAAGGCAACTTTATCCCATACACTCCAAGGCACACTTTGAGCATTGGCGTTAATTATTCAAAACTGCTTAAAGGCAGCTGGTTAGATCAAGTATTTGCATCAATGCAACTTAACGGAGCAGGAAAAATCTATTGGAATGAAGCAAATGATATAGCTCAGGATTTTTACACAACACTTAACGCCAAGATTGGAGTTAGAAAAGAATCCGTCACTCTTAGTCTGTGGGGTAAGAACCTAACAGACAAAGAGTTCAACGCATTCTACTTTGAATCGTTTGGAAATAAGTTCATGCAGAAAGGGAAGCCTTTATCTATAGGCGCCAAGCTCTCCCTCCGTTTCTGATAAGTATCCCAAAGGGCTACTACAGCATTTTTAACGATTTAGCCTTGCACGTATCATTCAAAATCTTGGGTAAGTATCTTCATTCAAAAAGATACAGCTTGTCTGACCGTCTCAGTTTCTCTCCAACAGGAATTGAGCAGTATTCCCCTTTTACGGCCTTTTCAGTCTCTTTTAAATCTACCCTTATCTCATTTACCTTTAGCTCAATAACCCCGGTAGAGGGTCCTATGACAAGCACATTGTTACCTTTGCAAAGTTCACCACTCTCTATTAGCACCTCGGCAACCCCTATATTGCTAAAGTAGTTGGTTATCCTGCCAATGTAAATCTTCCTCTTAGTGGCCTTGCTGCCATAGACCTCGCTCCACTCCCCAAGCCTTGCCCCCTGATAGTAGCCATCCCAAAAGCCTCTGTTGAACACCTCTGCCAACTCTGCCTTTAGAGATACTGCAAGCTCCTGTGTAAACGAGCCGTTCTCTACAGCGGTAACAGCAGTCTTATAGGCATGAGAAACCTTCTTTACATACTCCGCACTCCTTGCCCTTCCCTCTATCTTAAAGACAGAAACTCCTGCCTCTATCATCTTATTTATGAACTCTATAGTACACAAATCCTTTGGAGACATTATATACTTGTTCTCTATATGCAGCTCATTGCCTGTTTCGAGGTCTGTAACTTTATAACCTCTCCTGCATAGCTGGTAACATGCCCCTCTGTTTGCCGATGCGTTATACTCATGCAGACTTAGATAACATTTTCCCGATACAGCCATACAGAGTGCCCCGTGACAAAACATCTCTATCTGCACTAACTCTCCTCCCGGCCCCTTTATCTGCTCTCTCTCTATGGTCTGGTTTATCTCCTTTACCTGCGGCAGAGTAAGCTCTCTGGAGAGTACTATTACATCTGCAAACTGCGAATAGAACTTTACCGCCTCAATATTGGAGACATTAAGCTGTGTTGATATATGTACCTCAACCCCTATCTCACGCGCATACATTATTACAGCCATGTCAGATGCTATTACTGCCGTTACCCCGGCCTCTTTTGCATAGCACAAAGCCTGTTTCATCGGCTCTATGTCTGCGTTGTAGATTACAATATTCAGAGTGAGGTATGTGCGTACATTGTGAGCATTGCATATCTCAACTACCCTCTTTATATCATCGGGACTAAAATTATTTGCAGAGTGGGAGCGCATATTAAGCTCTCCTACCCCAAAATAGACAGAATCCGCTCCCCCTTGAATTGCCCCCATAAGTGATTCAAAATTACCGGCAGGGGCCATTATCTCATGTTTTCTATTCAAAATAATATCGGTTATCAGCTACAATTAATTGCTCAACAATATCTTTTCCACCCCGTTTGGAGATACAGCAGAAAGGCATCTGAAGTCTCCATATCTGCAGGGCTTGTTACCATAGATTGAACATGGACGGCAAGGCATATCGGCCTGCAAGGCAGAGCTTGAATCCTGCATCCAGCCGTAGAAGCCGGCTGCAGGGTGCGTTGCACCCCATATTGAGACAACCTTTGTCCCTACAAACGATGCAAGATGCATATTGGCCGAATCCATGCTTAGCATGACATCAAGCTCGTTCATCATAAGCAGCTCCTCTGCAAATTTAAACTTGCCGGCACAGGAACAGGTGTTCTGATACTTCTGCTCCCAGCCCATAAGCACTCTCTCCTCCTCTATGCCGCCCCCAAACAGGAAAACCTTGGTATCCGGGTCTTTGCTTAAATTGTATATCAGCTGTTCGGCATATTTTTGAGGCCACCTTTTCCCTGCATGTTTTGCAAATGGAGCTATGCCTATCTTATAGCCCGGCATCCTTATATAGCTCACCAAGGTCTCGTTCTGCAGCTCTCCACGTTGCGAACACAGCTCCGTAAGGTAAGCAGCCCTTCTTGCCTTTATCTCTGCCCTGAACTTGTCATTTGCTTCTATTGAGGCAAAATCAAGATCCTCCAAACCGCATTTGACAAGCACCTCTTCGTATAGCCTCCTTACAGGGGTTAAAGGGGTCAGTTCTCCATTGGGAAGATGATTGAGCAAACCTCTTCTTGCCTTTCTGTTCTTGTTTATTGTCTTAAAAGGGATACCCCTCAACCACAGAAACCCTTTTAGCAGACGGCTTCTTATAACGGAATGCAGGTCTGCAACTATGGTTGGGTTGAGTTTTGCTATCTGTGCGGCTATTTTACAGAGTCCCTTTACCGTACCATCTTTCTTAATGTTTACAGGAAAGAAGTGCAGATTGTTTATGCCGGCAAACAACGGCTCCGTAAATCCTTGAGAAACCATTGTAAATCTGATATTTGGATTCTTAATGGCATACTCTCGTACAAGTGGAGCGGATATGGCAATGTCTCCCAATGCCGACAGCCTTATTATCACAATGTGAGGAGGGTGATCTTTCATGACATATCCCTACTTCTGCGTTGCGTAAAGAACAGGATTCAGTGCAGGGTCGTTGTACATCTTCATCTGCTTGTACACCTTCATGTATCTACGCCCCTCTGCTATATCTTTAAGCAACTGATCTATGGCTATTGCAAGATCCTCCCTCTGAACTAAAAGCACCTCCAATTTCTTACGGCAGGCGGCTTTATGCTCCGGATTTGCCTCCTTGCGCTCTGCTTCAACCTGCATGTGGTATATCTTAAGGGCAAGAATAGAGAGCCTGTCTATTGCCCAAGCCGGACTTTCCGTATTAATTACAGCATCCTCTCTAACCTCTACATCTTTGTATTTTTCAAAGAAATAGCTGTCTATTCTCTCTACAAGATCTGTTCTGTCTTGGTTAGATTTGTCTATTCTTCTCTTAATTTTTAGAGCAACAACGGGGTCTATCTCAGGATCTCTGATTATATCTTCCAAATGCCATTGTACATCGTCTATCCAGTTTTTAAGATACAGACACCACTCAATGGTCTGAGCTTCGTATGGATTATTTATTGCAGCATCCACATCATCTGTCTCATGATAAGCCTTTATGGCCTTTTCAAAAATTTCGTTACATAAGGTACAGAAACTCATGGTAGTATAATATTATTAGTTATTAGCTTATTTTTCCCGATGCAGCATTTTGGCAGCATATTCCCTCAGCTGCACCCTCTGCCCCTCTTCCAAAGAGCATTTCTCCATTAGATTAAGAGCTTTTTCCCCAAACTCCTCTACAGCAGCAAGAGCCTTCTTGTCTATGCCAAGCTGTTGGTACATGGCTTTCATTTTTGAAATCTTAAAGTTGTCAGCCTCAATATCTGCCCCGTTCAGCGCAGATGACGGCATGGCCATAATCTTCTCCATCTCCTTTTTGTCTGCTCCGGAAGCCTCTTTCTCTGCCTCAACAAGCAGCCATGTCTTCTTGTTGTTAAGAATATCTCCCCCTATATTCTTGCCAAACAGCTTTGGGTTGCCAAATGAATCCAAATAATCATCCATTATCTGAAAAGCTATACCAAGGTTGTAGGCATAATCGTACAGCATATTACACAGAGTCTCCTCAACACCGGCCAATACAGCTCCCATCTTGGCAGAACAGGCTATAAGCACCCCGGTCTTTAGCCCTATCATCTTAATGTAATCATCCATTGAGATAGATCTCTCACTCTCAAAATTCATATCGTACTGCTGCCCCTCGCACACCTCTATGGCCGTTCTTGTAAAGAGTTTAAGGACAGGTTGCATATAGGCAGGCTTTACATGAGAAAGCAGCTCGTATGCCTTTATACTCATTACATCTCCACTCAAAATGGCACAGTTGGCACCCCATTTCACATGAACAGTCTCCTTGCCTCTCCTTATTGAAGCATTGTCCATAATATCATCGTGAATAAGGGTAAAGGCATGAAACACCTCCAATGCCATTGCAGGATAAAGCACATTGCGCTCTATCTTCTCATGAAACAGATTGTAGGTCATAAGGCAGGTCATTGGCCTAAGCCTCTTTCCCCCCATAGAGAGCATATATTCGATAGGTTCATACAGCTCCCTTGGAGGTTCATGCAGTTTTAACGAAAGAAATCCTTTCTCTATAATATCATTAAGTTCATCTAATCTGTACATTCTTACAGGAATTTTCGCAAGTAATTAAACAAGCAAATTACTACACCACATTGAAAATAAATACTTTTAATTCAGTGATATATTCTCGTTAGCCTCTTTCCCAAAATAGATAGAGATATAGCTCTCTATCTCATTGGCCAACTCCGTCTGCCCGTTCTTGTTATATATATCTGCTACCATAACCATATAATACAGATTCCTTTGCAGATCTTCTGCAGATAAAAACTCTCCGTTATATGGTTTGGAGAACAACTTTATTGCCTTTTTGGTTTCATTGACAAACCTGTTGCCAAGAGAGACGGCTTTCTCCGGCTCTCCGGCAGCAAAATATGTTGCTATAGCCTCAAACACACTTCTCTCCGTAAGGGTAGAGAGGATAGAGTTATTAAGAGGAAAGTTCTTCTCCGGCATTACCTCCTGCATCTTGTCTAAAAGCTCTACAGCCTTAAGAGAATCACCCTTAGAGAGAATATATTTTGCAGTAGTGCTAAAAATCTCTCTTGGAGAGATAAGATTGTTGAATGTAAGCAGATTCTGATAATCAACATTCATTGTGGTATCCTTAAGGCTCTCCCAACGATATTTATTCATTAGCCTGTTATACAGAGCTTTCTCATCCATAAGCTTTACATCACCGCTGTACAGGCCGGTTGTGCTCTTTACAGGTACAATCTTGTATGCAAATCCGTCATACTGCATATACTCCTGCCAGCCTATACCTATTTCAGAACCTTTTTGCAGGGTATAGATGGGTCTGTCCCACTTATAGTTGGCAAGAAGATCCAAAATCATGAGCTCTGCCTTATTAAGGAAGTTCTTTCTCTCAGGGATTCTAAGGACTATTGTATCCGGAACTAAATCCATATACTCCTCTGCCACAATGTTATACTTACGTACATTCTCCTTGTCTACAGGTATGGCAATGTTGCGTGCCGCTATGTAGTTGTACTGCTTGCCATCACTTAAAGGTATGGTAATCTTAGGGTTGCGGAATATACCAATAACATCTGCCCCGTTTACAGGTTTGCCATCGAAACGCTCAAATATAGGAACAATATCGTTGGTACCGTAAAGGTACTGTGAACGAGGTATGGTAAACTTAACAGGGTCAGATTCATACTGCCTGCGTTGCATCTGGTCTATATACCAGTCTGTACCAAGCAGAGAAGTATTCATAACCCTTACATCTGTCCTTATCCCCTCTACCTCCTGGTCGTACCAGAGAGGGAATGTGTCGTTGTCTCCGTGAGTTATTATAATGGAGTTAGGATCTGTAGACTCAAGATAGTTATAAGCAAGATCCTTTACGGTATATCTGCTGCTCCTGTCATGATCATCCCAGTTCTCTGCACCCATTATAGCCGGAACAACCAAACAGATAACAGTAGCCAAAGAGCCGGCAACTACAGGCCTGGCCACTCTCTGCAACAACTGCGTAACCCACATGACACCAAGTCCTATCCATATTGCAAAGGCATAGAAAGACCCCGCATATGCATAGTCCCGCTCTCTCGGCTGCATAGGCGGCTGGTTAAGATAGACCACAATGGCAAGCCCTGTAAGCAGAAAGAGCAACATTGTAACAACCCAGTTCTCCTTGTCTTTGCCAAGCTGATAGAAAAGTCCTATAAGGCCAAGGATTAACGGCAGAAAGAAATAGTGGTTCTTTGCCCTGCTGTTCACTATATAATCGGGACCCTCAGACTGATCTCCAAGCCGCATCTTGTCTATAAAACCTATTCCACTCTCCCAGTTCCCTTTGAACTTGTCTCCGGGGATAGTTGAATGAAGGTCGTTCTGGCGCCCTACAAAGTTCCACATAAAATATCTCATATACATGAAATCTATCTGATACCCAAAGAAATACCTTAGGTTATCTCCAAAGGTCGGCATAGGATATTTCCCGTCAGGAGCTATACGCCCATTGTTGTGGGTGTACATCTGGTAGAAAGGAACATACCCGTCATTAACCCCTGCAGACCACATTCTCGGGAAGAACATCTTTGTACTGCTGTCATAGACAGGCTCTGCCGGAGCGTCTACTTTTACATACTTTCCGTTAAGGACATTGTAATATTTTGGGATCTTTATATCTACATGCGGAGAGGCGTATGTCTCGCCGTAGAGAAGAGGGTTGCTGCCGTACTGTTCACGGCCAAGATACCGTACAAGTGTAAACGGATTGTCTGGCTGGTACTCGTTAGTAGGAGTGTCTGCAACAGAGCGTATTACAACTACAGAGAATGTAGAGTAACCTATAACTATCAT
>CAVHKR010000045.1:0-9782 GCA_963636615.1 Acutalibacteraceae bacterium
CTCTTTAGGTGCTTTTAAATTTGTTATAGTTCAGCCGGTTACCTCTTTGTAGTCTGTGTCCCATGGGAAAACGCGACAGTAACATAATAGAGAGAAGACTTCTTCATTCGTATCTCTCCTCAATTATCAGCATAAGCCTGGTGCTTCTGCTGATAGGTACATTTGGAATGCTCTTAGTTAATGTGAGGCAGTTCTCAAATTTCTTTAAGGAGAATATAAAGGTTACTGTTGTTTTAACCGAGAGTGCAGATGATGTAGACGGGCATGGCCTTGAAAAGTCGATTGCTGCAATGCCATCTGTAAGTGAGGTTGTATATATTTCCAAAGAGCAGGGAACTAAGGAGATGCAGGAGATGTTGGGGGAGGATTTTCTGAATGTGTTTGAAACAAATCCTATTCCGGTGAGTTTGGAGGTTGGACTTAAAGGTGAGTATTTCAATTCTGATTCGCTGTCTCTCCTAAAACGGCAGTTAGAGGGGAACAAACTTGTAGAAGAGGTTGTTTACAAGTCTAATATGATAGATGTCATAAATAGTAATGTAGAGAAGATAGGGATTACTTTTACTGTTTTTGTATTGCTGTTGCTGTTCATTTCGTTTGTACTTATAAACAATACGGTGAGACTTAATGTCTTTCACACGAGATTCTCAATATATACTATGAAACTGGTTGGCGCTACAAGGGCTTTTATCAGGGCGCCATTCCTGTTAAAGGCTGTATTTCAGGGAATATTATCGGGACTTATAGCGGATCTTGCTCTGCTTGGGATTCTTTTCCTGCTAAAGAGAGAGTTTGCCGTAATGTTTGAGATTATAGATACCGGCTTGTTGGCTATTGTACTTGGTGTTGTAATATTGCTGGGGGTGTTCATTTGCGTGGTATGTACCTATTTAGTAATTAACAGGTTGATTGCACTAACTACAGATGAGCTGTACTATTGATTGATTATTTATTTAATTTAAAATATATGAAATTGGATTTTGCTATACATAAAAAAAATATCCTGTACATAATTGCAGGGTTTCTGGTAATGCTGCTTGGGTACCTTCTCATGATGGGTGGCGGTAGCGATAACCCGAATGATTTTAACTATGGGATGTTTAATTTCAGAAGGATAGTGTTGGCTCCCGTGATGATTGTTGCAGGAATGGTTTTGGAGATTGTGGCTATAATGTACAGGGGGAAAAGGGGGCAATGAGTAGTGTTGAGGCAATATTTCTTGGAATTGTGCAGGGGCTTACGGAGTTTCTGCCCGTGAGCAGCAGCGGACATCTTACCATCTTTAAGGAGTTTCTTGGAATAGAGCAGAGCAATCTGAGTTTCGAAGTGGCTGTTCATGCGGCTACGGTACTGAGCACTATTGTTGTTTTTTGGCATGAGATAATAAAGCTTTTTACCGGTTTCTTTTGTAAGGGGATGAATGATGAGAAGCGCTATCTGTGTATGATAATTGTCTCAATGATTCCTGTTTTTGTGGTGGGGGTCTTTTTTAAGGATAAGGTAGAGGCTGTATTCAGCAGCGGTCTTGTTGTTGTGGGCACTATGCTTTTTGTCACTGCCGCATTACTCTCTTTGAGTGAAATACTTACAAAAAGGCAGACGGCAAAGGGGAACAGCGGTTATCCTCTTAATTTTAAGAATACGTTTCTCATGGGGTGTGCGCAGGCTGTGGCTGTGTTGCCGGGGCTTTCGCGTTCTGGTTCTACCATCTCCACCGGTCTTATTTTAGGGGCAAAGAAGGGGGAGGTTGCCCAATTCTCATTCCTCATGGTTCTTGTTCCTATACTTGGGGAGGCTTTTTTGGAGTTGATAGGTGGTGATTTTTCCTCTGCCGAGTCCTCTATAGCAACATTGCCGTTGGTACTTGGTTTTATATCTGCCTTTTTGAGCGGATTGTTTGCGTGCAAGGTGATGATAAACTTGGTAAAAAGAGCCAGGCTATGGGGATTTGCGGTTTATTGCTGTATTGCCGGAGCAGTTTGCATCATCTATAGTGTTTGTGTTTAATATGCTGTAAAAGCGGTATGTACTATTTTGTATCGGATATTCATCTTGGGCTTGATTATTTGAATCCTGTTGAGAGGGAGCGCAGGTTCGCTGCTTTTCTTAACGGTCTACCTGCCGATACAAAGGCGGTTTATATGCTTGGGGATATTTTTGATTTCTGGTATGAGTACAGGAATGTTATTCCAAGGGGGCTTACTCGTGTGTTGGGGGCAATGGCGGCATTGGCAGACAGAGGGGTAAAGCTCTATTTCTTTAACGGGAATCATGATATATGGACCTATTCATATCTGCAGAATGAGATTGGGGTAGAGATTTTACAACAGCCCTACATTGTGGATATAGAGGGAAAACGTTTTTGTCTTGGACATGGCGATGCTCTTGGGGAGGGAGACAGTAGCTATAAATTGTTACGCTCTCTATTTTATAACAGGTTTCTCCAGATGCTTTTTAGCGGTATTCATCCGCGGTGGGCTTTTCAATTGGCTCGTTCATGGAGCAGGCATAACAGACTATCGAGAGATGTAAGGGGAGAGTTCAAAGGGGAGAATGAGCGTATTGTAATGTTCGCAGAGGAGTTTAATGCAAAGCTTGGTCCAGATGAGAAGGTGGATTTTTTTATCTTTGGGCACTATCATTACTGCACTGATTACAGCCTGAAAAACGGAGGGGAACTCTTTGTCATGGGGGAGTGGATAGATACTTTTGATTATTTGTCATATACTAATGGTGAGAGGCCAAAAAGAGAGTTCTATTTGCTGAACATGGAGTAGTACAGGTAATCAAATGTTCCTTGATGATACATCTGAACAAGTTCCTCTACATTCTTGTCTTCACCGTATTTGTTGTACGGCTTTTTCAGGTCTGAACCAAAAAGTCTTGCCACCCCCTGCCAAAATCCTGCTGCAATGCCTCCTTTGTAGTTTTTTATTACGTAAAACGATGTTCGGCCCAACTCTCTGTCTAATAATTTTAGGAGCAGCCTGCCTTGTGAGAGGGAGAGGTTTCTCAACGGTTTTTCAAACTCTTTAAAAAGTCTTTTTTCGTACTGCCCTATATATTGGTCGCGCTCCTTTTTTGTAAATCCGGAGTGTTGTATCACACTGTCGGCTTCTAATGTTATCTCCTTTGCTTTAAGTGCATAAGGGTAGACTTTTTTAAAATTCCATACAAGCCTGTAGTATTGTCTCCATGCTTTGCTCTTTCTCCAGGTTGCCGGGCGGTAAACAACCTTTATCTCTTTAAGATTGTCAAAAAAGAGGGTGTCTCCGTTAATTATTTCAAACTTCAGGAGCTTGTCATTCAACTCATAGCTTATTATATTGCGCGGCAACCTGTACATGGAATCCGGCCTGTTGTTTTCGTTGTATTTTGGTAAAAAGCCTTGAGAATAAAGCTCCGGCGAAAATATAATAAAGAGTACTATGATGGCAAGTCTTCTCATACAGAAGCCAAATATATGTAATTTTTTTTGCAGGGGATGGGTTTTATGTATCTTTTTTGTAATTTTGGACTTTTAATAATCCTAAACTTTTTACTGATGCTTATAGATGTGTCCTCTTTTACCCCATGGACCTTTTTCACCGATATGGGGATTATCTCGTTACTTATTCTTGTTGGAAAACTTATAAGAGTAAAGGTTAAACTTATCCAGAAACTTTTTATACCGCCAAGCCTCATAGCAGGTGCTCTTGGGCTTGCTTTTGGCCCTAATGGCGTAGGTTGGCTTCCGTTGTCGGGAAGTTTGGGCAGTTATGCATCTGTGCTTATAGCGCTTGTTTTTGGAGCTTTGCCTTTATCGTCGTCTAATGTTAAATTTAAGGAGGTGGCAGGCAGGGTTGGCCCAATGTGGGCTTATGCGCAGATTGGATTGCTTTTCCAATGGGCTTTGGCCGGTCTGTTTGGGCTTTTGGTGCTTAAGGTTATATGGCCTTCGCTTAATGATGCGTTTGGTACAATGCTCGCTACCGGCTTTTATGGCGGACATGGTACTGCAGCGGCTATTGGCGCGGCGTTTGACGGTCTTGGATGGGACGAGGCCGAGAGTTTGGGTATGACAACAGCTACTGTTGGTATAATATGTGCAATTGTGTTTGGACTGGTGTTTATCAAATGGGCGGCTGCTCATAAACATACGGCTTTCATTACAGATTTTAAGGATCTTCCCGATGATCTTCGCAGCGGTCTTATCCCGGAGGGCAAACGTAAATCTATGGGTTCGGCAACAACCTCATCTATATCTATAGAACCTCTTACTTTTCATATTGCTTTAATATTTGCCATTGCGTTGGGCGGTTACCTTATAAGCATGGTGGTAAAGCAGTATTATCCTAAACTTGAGTTGCCTGTCTTCAGCTGTGCCTTTATTGTTGGTCTTTTGTTTAAACAGTGTTTTGTAAAGCTGAAGGTAAGCTCGTATATCTGTCCCGATATTACATCTCGTCTATCCAGTATGTTTACAGATTTGCTGGTAGCTTTTGGCGTTTCTGCCATAAAGTTGAGCGTAGTTGTGAAATATGCAGTTCCGTTAATTGTCCTTCTACTGTTTGGGATAATAATAGTGTTCCTTATAACATTCGTGTTCGGGCGTCTCTATTCAAGAACTTATTGGTTTGAAAGGAGCATATTTGCATGGGGTTGGTGGACGGGTACCATGGCCATGGGTATTGCTTTGTTAAGAATTGTAGATCCGGAGGGGAGAAGCAAGGCTATGGACGATTATGCTTTGGCTTATCTTCCTGTTGCGCCCGTGGAGATATTGGTTATAACGTTTGTCCCTATAATGTTTACAAACGGCTTGGGGTTGTGGATGTCTCTCATCTGTTTGGCTCTTACAGTTGTAACTGTGCTCATCTCGTGGAAGTTGGGGTGGCTTAAGATTTCTCCTGAACAGCATGAGTATATGAAGTAGAATCATATTGAGGTTCTTTAATTCAGATATTGGAATATGGATAGGGTTTATAAATTTTTGTGGGCCGCTCTGCTCTTTTCGGTTATATCGGGAAGTGGAGCATTGGCTGAAAATGGCAGAAAGTTTGCCGATAATGCGTATAAAAAGGCGGAGGCGGGGATGCCGCTTACCGAGGCTGAGATAAAGGTTGTGGCAGATTCTGTTCACAAGCGTTATCCTACTTTTGATACTCATAATGATACTGCTACATATTGGAATCATCCCGATGGTGATTATGGTGTTGAAAAAGGACAGGTCTCCTTTGAGAAGATGAGGCAGGGGGGATTGGATGGGGCGTTCTTTGCCGTGTATTTAGATCCGGGTCCTATAAACAAATGTAGTCTGGATTCTATTAAGGCGCATACAGACAATGAGTTTGCTCTCTGTCACAAGTATATTGCCGCTCATTCTGACGAGGCTGGATATGCGTACAGGACAGATGACGTTGAGCCTTTGAGGAGAGCAGGAAAAAGAATTGTGGTTCAGACTATTGAGAACGGTTATCCTATTGGATGGAATATTAAAAATGTAAGACACTATTATGATTTGGGCGTAAGGCTTATAACACTCTGTCATAATGGACACAACACTATATGTGATGCGGCCATGGACAAGAATCCACCTTTGTATGGGGGATTGTCTCCGTTTGGTATTGAGGTGGTAAAGGAGATGAACAGGCTTGGAATGATTATAGATCTGTCACATGCCTCCTCTACTACTTTGGCAGATGTGTTGGAGTATTCGGCTGCTCCTGTGATTGCCTCACACTCCGGAGCAAGGGCTCTTAAGGATCATAAAAGGAATCTTACAGATGATGAGATTAGGGCTATAGCAGCCAACGGTGGAACCATACAGGTTGCCACAGGTCGTTATTTCCTCTCTACCTTGCCAAAGAACGAGGTTGGGGTTCCTATCCTTTGTGACCATATAATGCATGTTATAAAGGTTGCAGGGGAGGATCATGTTGGTATAGGGACAGATTTTGATGGCGGAGGCGGAGTTGTTGGGCTTGAGGATGTTTCAAAGATGAGGGAGATAACCTGTGAACTGCTTAGGAGAGGTCTTACCCCGGCCCAGTTGGGGAAGTTCTGGGGCGGTAATATTCTAAGGGTATGGAGAGATGTTGAAAAAGTCTCTTTTATTCTTTCCCAAAATGAAAAAAACTAAGATTTTTTCAGATTTGTAACTGCGTGAAAACAACTATTTTATGTTGTAAAAAAAATTTGCCAAAATGTTGTTTTTTTGCGCAAAAAAGTTGCTTTGTGAAGAAATTTGTGTATATTTGCAGTCCCCAAATTTAGCTCCGTTACAGCTAAGGTATTGAGGGTTAAGAAGTTAAAGAATTACAATATTTATTGTATTAAATTGTAAAAAGTAATGTTACAACCAAAGAAAACCAAATTTAGAAGGCAGCAGAAAGGCCGTATGAAAGGTATTGCTCAAAGGGGCAGCCAGTTGGCATTTGGATCGTTTGGAATCAAGACTCTTGAGTCATGCTGGATGACTGGTCAGCAGATTGAGGCTGCGCGTCAGGCTGTAGTTCGTTATATGAAACGTGAGGGAAAGATTTGGATTAGAATCTTCCCAGATAAGCCATACACCAAGAAGCCTGCCGAGGTTCGTATGGGTAAAGGTAAGGGTGCTCCAGAGGGATTTGTAGCCCCTATTACTCCGGGTAGAATGCTTATTGAGGTTGAGGGTGTTCCAATGGAGGTTGCCAAGGAGGCACTTCGTTTAGGTGCTCAGAAACTACCTGTTACTACAAAGTTTGTGGTACGTAGGGATTTTGTTGAATAATTTAATGGAGAACAAAAGAATGAAAATAGCAGAAGTACGTGCAATGTCTGTAAAGGATTTACAGGAGCGTATTGAGCAGGAGAGGGCTGCTCTTAATACTATGAAGATGAATCATGCCATCTCTCCATTAGAGGATTCATCTAAGTTAGGCAAAGCAAGAAAAGATATAGCAAGAATGCTCACAGTGCTTGGTGAGAAACAGAACCAGGACAAAAAATAGTCATCAATGGAAAGAAATCTTCGTAAAGAAAGAATAGGTGTAGTGGTTAGTAACAAGATGGATCGCTCTATTATTGTTGCTGTTAAAGAAAAAGAGAAACACCCTATTTACGGAAAGTTCGTAAATAAAACCACTAAGTTTGTGGCTCACGATGAGAAAAATGAGTGCAGTGAAGGAGATACTGTAAGGATTATGGAAACTCGTCCTTTAAGCAAGACCAAACGCTGGAGATTAGTAGAAATTGTAGAAAAAGTTAAATAACGATGATACAGCAAGAATCAAGATTAATGGTAGCGGACAACAGTGGTGCAAAGGAGGTTCTTTGTATCCGTGTTCTTGGTGGTACCCGCCGCCGCTATGCAAGTGTTGGTGACAAGATAGTTGTTGCCGTTAAGAGCGCCATTCCAGGGGCTGATGCAAAAAAAGGGTCGGTATCGAAAGCCGTAGTGGTTCGTACTAAAAAAGAGGTTCGTCGCCCGGATGGTTCTTATATCAGATTTGATGAGAATGCTTGTGTTCTTTTGAACAATCAGGGTGAGGTTCGCGGTACCCGTATCTTTGGACCGGTTGCCCGTGAATTGCGTGATAATTATATGAAGATTGTTTCCTTGGCACCTGAGGTACTATAATAATAAGGAATAGTAGTTATGAATAAGAAATTACATATTAAGAAAGGTGATATGGTTTTTGTAAACGCCGGCGAGGAAAGGGGAAAAACCGGGAAAGTGCTCAGCGTAGACAGAAATAAGAACCGTGCCATTGTTGAGGGACTCAACATGGTGAGCAAAAATACTAAGCCTAATGCAAAGAACCCTCAGGGAGGAATCGTTAAGCAGGAGGCTGGTATTCATATTTCAAATTTGCAGGTTGTTGATCCTGTTAAGGGTGGTGCAACTAAAATAGGTCGTCGTCTTAACGATAAGGGTAAACTTGTTCGTTATGCAAAAAAATCCGGGGAGGAAATTAAATAATGGCAAAAGAGACAAAAAAAGCTGCGGCTCCTAAGGGTGGAGACCAGGTGAAAGTAGAAGGTTTTGTCCCTACTCTTCAGAAAAAATATAAGGATGAGATAGTTGGCAAACTCATGAAGGAGTTTGGCTATACCTCTGTAATGCAGGTTCCAAAATTGGTGAAGATTGTTATTAACCAGGGTATGGGACAGGCTACCCAGGATAAGAAATTGGTTGAGGTTGCTCAGCAGGAACTTACTGTCATTACTGGTCAGAAGGCTCTGTTGACCTACTCAAGGAAGGATATTTCAAACTTTAAACTCCGTAAGGGAATGCCTATTGGTGTTAAGGTAACTCTTCGTAGAGAAAAGATGTATGAGTTTTTGGAGAGACTTATTGCTATATCGCTCCCTCGTATCAGAGACTTTAAAGGTATAGATGAGAAATTTGACGGTAAAGGTAATTATACCTTGGGTATCAAAGAGCAGATCATTTTCCCTGAGATAGATATAGACAAGATTACAAAGGTCTTGGGAATGGAGATTACTTTTGTTACCAATACAGATAACGACGAGGTAGCATACACGCTTCTTCGTGAGTTTGGATTGCCTTTTAAAAACAGTAAGAAATAATCTAAAGAGATAGATAATGGCAAAAGAATCAATGAAGGCACGCGAGGAAAAACGCGCAAGACTATGTGCCAAATATGCTGAAAAACGTAAAGCTCTTAAAGAGGCCGGTGATTATGCCGCTCTTGATAAGTTGCCAAAGAATGCCAGCCCGGTTCGTCTTCACAACCGCTGCGCTCTTACAGGCAGACCTAAAGGCTATATGCGTATTTTTGGTATTAGCCGTATCCAGTTCCGCGAGATGGCGAGCAAGGGTCTTATCCCTGGTGTTCGCAAGGCAAGCTGGTAATATTAAATTTATTTATTAACGTTGGATATCGGGCACCCGGCTTTCCTGTTTTTATCGGGAAGATTATTGCAGGTGTCGAATCTTTAAAAAAAATTAAAAATGACTGATCCAATTGCAGATTTTTTAACTCGCATTCGTAATGCTTCGGCTGCGGGTCACAAGACAGTTGAGATTCCTTCATCTCGAATGAAGATTGAGTTAACCCGTGTTCTACATGAGAAGGGTTACATCCTAAGCTACAAGATTGTTGAAGGTAAACCTTTCAATACAATCAAGATTGCTCTTAAATATCATCCGGAGAGCAAGAGAGCTGCTATCAAAAAAATTATTCGTGTAAGTAAACCAGGTCTTAGACAGTATGTTGGCGTAGCTAATATGCCAAGGGTACTTAATGGATTGGGTATTGCTGTACTTTCTACCTCTAAGGGTATCATTACAGATAAAGAGGCTAAGAGTATGAACATTGGCGGAGAGGTTATCTGCTACGTTTATTAATGAACGGATAATTAATTTAGTAATAATTTATAACAAATTGATAAAATGTCAAGAATAGGAAAATTACCTGTAAGCCTTCCACAATCTGTTACGGTAACGGTTGGTTCCGATAATGTGGTTAAGGTTAAAGGCCCGCTCGGTGAATTGACACAGAAGGTTGATCCTGATATTAAAGTAACCGTTGAGGGGGGTGTGGTACATGTAGAAAGACCTACAGATCAGCCGCGCCACAGATCGCTACATGGGTTGTACCGTGCACTTATACACAACATGGTTGTTGGTGTTTCAGAGGGCTTCACTGTTAAACAGGAGCTTGTTGGTGTGGGTTTCCGTGTTGAGGCTAAAGGCCAGATTCTTGAGTTTAGTCTCGGTTTCTCTCATGATATTCACATGGAGCTTCCAAAGGAGATTAAACCGGAAGTTGAACCTGTTAAGAAGGGTGCTAACC
>CAVHKR010000046.1:0-9666 GCA_963636615.1 Acutalibacteraceae bacterium
ACTATACCTTTACAAACAAAAACGCACAATGCAATCTGCTATCTTCCCCGGTTCTTTTGATCCGTTTACAGTTGGGCACTTTGATGTGCTCATATCAGCACTCAATCTTTTTGACAAGGTTGTAATTGCAGTTGGTTCCAACAGTTCCAAGAAAGGTTTTTTCTCTCCGGCAACAAGAGTACAGATAATAAAAGACGCAACAAGACATCTGGAAAATGTAGAGGTTGTCTGTTATGAAGATCTAACCATAGATTTATGCAAAGCTCTTGGAATTAATTTTATAATCAGAGGATTACGTACTACTACAGACTTTGAATTAGAGAGTGTCATAGCACAGGCAAACAAAAAGATGGCTCCGGATGTAAACACAATATTCATTCCTGCATGTCAGGAGTATTCTTTCATATCATCTACCGTTGTAAGAGATGTCCTTGTACATGGAGGAGATGCAAGAATGTTTATACCAAAAGGGGTTGATATAAAGAAATATCTCTCAGCAGCAAGTTCCGAATAATTATAAATTCCTGGATATGAGGTGTATTCTGTTTATTATATTGTCTCTTACCACAGCTTTTACAGTTAGTTCAAAGCCGTTGAACAGTTATTCTACAAATCTTACTGTAAAATTTCCTTGCGATACAATCATTACAAAAGATACAGTTACTTTAAACAGAATTGTTCCACAGGCCGATTCCTCCTTTAAGGCAGATGCAGAACTCTTATTCAAGCTCATAGAACGCAATCCTACAGATACTTTAATCAACTTAATATCCAAAATAATAGACAGACTTGCCACTCCGGATAATCTTTTTATGGCACGTGCCGCTTACAACTATTTTATAAATCCAAGCTACATGGGGCAGGAGAGAGTTGGAGTAACAATTGCAGAGCGGTATTTGCTCGGTAAGTTTAATGATACTCTTCCCGATGAGGAAAAATACAGCATCAGCAGCTATATAAAACTTATTAAACCCTCTTTAGTAGGGAATAAAATGCCGGAGCTGCATCTATATGACATTAAAGGGAATCCGTTAGCGGCAGAAAAGATAAAAGGGTTTAAAATCCTCTATTTTTATACCCCCACATGCGGCTCATGCACAGTTGAAACACCAAGGCTTGTTGAGTTCCTACAAGACTATCAAGGAGTTAAACTTAACCTTATAGCTGTATTTGCTGATGTTCCGGGAGAGGATATGAAAAAGAGCTTACAAGAATGGAGGGAATACACAGACCGATGGTTTGCAATCAAGAACCCGGCAGTAGAGGTGTATAATCTTTGGGATCCCATGTTAAGCAGCAGTTTTCCACTCAATTACGGAGTAATCTCTACTCCTCAGATTTTTCTCATAGACAGAAAGAATATCATATTGGGCAGAGCTTTAAAGACACCACAGCTTAAAGAACTTACAGAAATTACTGTTTTAGAGCTTTTTAGAACATACGGTTTACTTAATCTCTTTTTAAAAGGGAACAGAGATAACGGGGCCATTACATACAGTCAAGGCAAAGAGGCCATAGACAATTTTGTAGAATTGTCGCTAAGCAAGCCCGAAGATCCTTCCCTGCATTACATGCCTCAAGAGTTTGTTACCGATATTCTTTTGGCCATGATAGATTATCTTGGAGAGGATTATCCCTTGGTAGAGGAGAAACCTGTAAATATTTCTCAGAGAGACAGGATGAGACTGATAAAATATATTCAGAAGAGCTATTCATTATATCTCCAAAGATAAATTGCAGAGAATTGTTAATTTTTTTCTCTCAAAAAATAATATACTGTAAATTTGCACCTTTGGTTTATAAGTAAAACAAAGATGTTAAGCGGTATCTACAAAGAATTCTATAACCGTGTAAATAAGGTTATCCCAAACGGAAGACTATTCCATGATTCACTAAGCACATTGGCCTTTGGAACAGATGCGTCATTTTACAGACTTGTCCCAAAACTTGTTATAAGAGCATCTTCGAGAGATGAGATAAAGCTGATAATGCAAACGGCATATGAGCTTAAAGTGCCTGTTACATACAGAGCGGCAGGAACATCGCTATCTGGGCAGGCTCTGTCTGATTCAGTATTAGTGATTGCTTCTCATGGATTTACAGATTACAGAATTACAGATGATGCCCGTAAAATAGAACTTGAACCCGGCATACGTGGCGGCAGAGCAAACCAATATCTCTCTAAATACAGAAGAAAAATAGGTCCGGATCCTGCATCTATAGATTCTGCAATGATTGGCGGAATTGCAGCAAACAATGCAAGCGGAATGTGTTGTGGCACAAGCCAGAACTCATACAAGACGGTTGCAGATTTAAAACTCATCTTTGCAGATGGAACAGAGCTTGACACAGCAGATGCCAATAGCTGCATACAGTTTAAAGAGTCTCATAAGACACTTATAAACAAGTTATTGGAACTTAAAACCAACATAGATCAAGATGAGGCGCTGAAAGAGAGGATAAAGAAGAAATACAAGATAAAGAATACAACAGGGTACAGTCTTAACGCATTTGTAGATTATACCAATTCCATAGATATTCTAAAGCATCTTATAATTGGTTCGGAGGGTACACTTGCCTTTATCAGTTCTATAACATACAACACAGTAGAGGATTACAAAGACAAATCTTTGGCCTTGATAATCTATCCCAATATCAATGAGGCATGCAGGGCTGTGCAGGTTTTAAAACAGCAGCCGGTTTCTGCTGTTGAACTTATAGACAGGGCAGGGGTGAGGTCGGTAGAGAACACCCCCGGTATTCCACAATATCTGCGAACAATATCATCGGGAGCTACAGCGCTTCTTGTAGAGACAAGAGCAGCAGATTCTGCCCAATTGCAGAGACAGGTAGAGCTTATAAAGGAATCAATCAAAGATTTTAAGCCTGAATTACCTTTCAGTTTTACAACAGATGCAAAGGAGCAGGCCATACTTTGGAAGATAAGAAAAGAGACCCTGCCAACTGTTGCAGGAATGAGGAAATCCGGTACAACAGCAATAATAGAGGATATATGCTTCCCGATAGAGAAATTGGCAGATGCAGTTACGGATCTTAGAGAAATCTTTGACAGGAACGGATATTCAGATGCTGTAATCTTTGGGCATGCCCTTGAAGGGAATCTGCACTTTATGTTCAATCAGGATTTTCAGAAAGCATCCGAGGTGGTGAGATACAGCAAATTTATGGATGACATTGCCAATATGGTTGTTGACAAGTATGACGGTTCATTAAAGGCAGAGCATGGAACAGGACGTAATATGGCGCCATTTGTAGAGAAGGAGTGGGGAGTGCAGGCATATCGGCTCATGAATGAGATTAAAGAGATTTTTGACCCTCATCATATACTTAACCCCGGTGTAATCATAAACAACGACAAGGAGGCGCATATAAAGAATCTGAAGCCCTGTCCTGCTGTAAAAGAGATGGTAAACAAATGTATGGAGTGCGGTTTTTGCGAGGGGACATGTGTTGCAGAGGGGCTTACACTCTCCCCAAGACAGCGTGTGGCAGCGTTTAGAGAGATGGAGAGGCTCAGACAGACGGGAGAGGCGCCTCATATAGCAGCTCAGATGCAGATGCAATACAGATACTGGGGAGACGAGACATGTGCTACAGACAGTCTTTGCGCAATGAAATGTCCGGTTAAGGTTGATACAGGCAAACTGATAAAGGAACTGCGGCATGAGTCTCACTCACAGAGGGCAGAGAGGAGCGCTTTAAAGATTGCAAACAACATGGATAAAGTAACAGCTGCAATGAGAGCCGGCCTTAACATAGCGTATGCAGGAAGAATGCTCTTTGGTAAGAAGTGTTTTGGATCAATGGCATCTGCTGTAAGAGCAGCCTCTCTAAAGGCCATTCCAATGTGGAATGAATACTTCCCCAAGGGGGCAAAAAAGATAAAATTTAATGATGCTGCATACAGAAATGCTTTAAACAGCTCAAATGAAAGGAAGGTTGTCTATTTCCCCTCATGTATAACAAGAAGCATGGGGGTTACAAAAGCCTACTCTTCTGAACCTGAAATTACTGCAATGACAGAGAAGTTGCTTAATAAGGCCGGATATGAGGTTATATATCCCAAAGAGCTTAATACCCTTTGTTGCGGTATGGCATTCTCAAGCAAAGGCTATACAGATGCAGGAAAGGCGGCATCAGACAGATTGGAAAATGCACTTGCCGAGGCATCGTGCAATGGGAAATATCCTGTACTTTGCGATATGAGTCCATGTCTGTACACAATGCATGTAAATATGGATGAAAGACTTAAATTGTATGAGCCTGCACAGTTCCTTATGGAGTATGTTATTCCTCATCTTAAAATAACAAAAACAGAGAGGAGGATTGCCGTATTTGCCGTCTGCTCCGCAAAAAAACTTGGGGTAGACAATATGCTTTACGATTTGGCCAAACTTTGCTCAAACAATGTAGTTGTTGTGGAGAGCAATTGCTGCGGTTTTGCAGGAGACAGGGGCTTTACATACCCCGAACTTAATACGCATGGATTACGGCATCTCAAGGAGCAGATTAAAGGCTGTGCAGATGGGTATGCCACCAGCAGAACTTGTGAGATAGGATTGTCTAAGAACAGTGGGGTTACATTTAAGTCTATTCTGTATCTGTTAGATGAGGTCTCTCAAAAAGCAGCTGAATAATAGCTCTATGAAGTCTCTAACCAATTGATAGGCTCAATAGCGTGGGCGCAAAGATAATCGTTGCATTTTGAAAAATGCCTGCATCCGAAAAATGCTCCACGAGCCAAAGGGGATGGATGGGCAGCCTCCAACACAAGATGCTTGGAGGTATCTATCAGCTCCTTTTTAGCCCTTGCAAAGTTACCCCAAAGCATAAAAACTATATGCTCTCTTCTCGCTGACAGCTGCTTGATAACGGCATCTGTAAATATCTCCCACCCAATTTTGCTGTGAGAGGCGGCAAGGCCGGCCTGAACCGTAAGCGAGGCGTTGAGCAAAAAAACACCCTGTCTGGCCCATCCTGTAAGATTCCCATCTCTGTTGCCGGGGAAATCGGGAGATTTAAGATCTGTTGAGATCTCCTTGTATATATTTATAAGAGAGGGGGGTGTCTTTATACCATGTGGTACCGAAAAGGATAATCCGTGTGCCTGACCCTGTCCGTGATATGGATCCTGCCCCAATATAACTGCTTTTACCTTATTGAATGGGGTAAGCTCAAATGCGTTGAAAATTTCAGAGCCTTTGGGGTAAATTATCTTTTGGCCAGCCTTCTCTTTATGCAAAAAGTTTGACAAAGACCTGAAATAATCTTTGTCAAACTCCTCATTCAAGACCTCTTTCCATTGGAGATTAATCTTTACATCCATACTGCATAATTTAACCTGACAAGCTAATTAAAAATATATGTAAGCACCTCATCTGCGGTCTTTACATACTTAAATGTAAGATCCTTTACATAGATCGGCTTTATGTCGTTTATATCCTTTTCATTATCCTGTGACAGAATAATAGTCGTTACACCGGCTCTTTTTGCAGCAAGAATCTTCTCCTTTATTCCACCTACCGGAAGCACTTTGCCTCTCAGCGTCATCTCACCGGTCATTGCTATTGACGATTTTACCCTTTTGCCGGTAAGGGCAGATGCCATTGCGCTTACCATTGTAATACCTGCAGAGGGACCATCCTTAGGGATTGCACCCTCCGGAACATGTATGTGAAGGTCTTTTCCGGTTATATCCTCCGGTTTAAGCCCAAGCAGGGCAGAATGAGATTTCATATACTGATATGCAATTGTTACCGACTCTTTCATTACATCTCCCAAATTGCCGGTAGACGACAAGTTTCCCTTGCCGTTCTCTGTTATACTGCACTCAACAAAGAGTATTTCGCCCCCCATCTCTGTCCATGCAAGACCTGTAACAACCCCGGGAGCCTCGTTGCCTTTTTGAATGTCGTGAAAATTGGTAGGCAGCCCAAGTATCCCCTTAACATCATTTGCTCCAAGAACTGCCGGAGATTCCTCCTCCATTGCAATCTTTTTGGCAACGTTTCTTGCAACCTTGGCAATCTGTTTGTCGAGACCACGTACACCACTCTCTCTGGTATATTCATCTATTATTGTCTCAATTGCAGCCTTGTTCAGCTTGAAATTGCTGTTGCTCAGCCCATGTGCCTCTCTCTGTTTTGGAACAAGATAGTCTTTGGCTATATAATATTTCTCCTCGGCCAAATAACCGGAAACAGCTATCATCTCCATCCTGTCTTTCAATGCAGGCTGTATTGTTCCTGTATTGTTTGCGGTTGTTATGAACAAAACCTTGGAGAGGTTGTAGTCTTCATCGAGGTAATTATCGTGGAACGCTGTGTTCTGTTCCGGATCCAATACCTCCAACAGCGCAGATGAGGGGTCCCCTTTATAATCTGCACTTACCTTGTCTATTTCATCCAAGACTATTACCGGATTAGATGTGCCTGCTCTTTTAATGGCATGCATTATCCTACCCTCCATCGCCCCAATATATGTTCTGCGGTGACCTCTTATCTCGGCTTCGTCATGCAGCCCTCCCAGGGAGATTCTTTCATATCTTCTGCCCAATGCTTTTGCAATAGACTTGCCCAAGGAGGTCTTTCCAACCCCGGGAGGGCCGTAAAGGCATAGTATAGGAGATTTCATATCCCCTTTTAGCTTTAGAACAGCAAGATACTCTATTATCCTCTCCTTTACAGTCTCCAATCCGTAATGATCTTTATCCAATACTTTTTGAGCATGTTTAAGATTCAGATTATCAGTAGAGTACTCATTCCATGGCAACTCAACAAAGAATTCAAGGTAGTTGAGCTGTACATTGTAGTCAGGAGAGTTGGTATTGGTCCTTTCCAATTTTGCAAGTTCCTTTTCAAAAACGGCAGCGGTCTCTTTGCTCCACTTCTTCCCCTCAGCTTTCTTTCTAAGCTCATTCACCTCATCTGCGTTGCTGTTCATTCCCAGCTCCTCCTGAATGGTTTTCAACTGGTTGTTAAGGTAGTATTCACGCTGTTGCTGATCCATCTCGGATTTTACCTTCTGCTGTATGTCGTCCTTTATCTTTAGAAGTTCTATCTGTTTGTTAAGAATTTCAAGTAGCTTGAAAGCCCTCTGCTTTATGCTGCTTTCCTCCAGAAGAACCATCTTGTCTACAGGATTTTCGAGTTCCAATCCCGATGCAATAAAGTTTGTAAGAAACTCCAACCCCTCTATATTCTTTATGGCAAAGGCCGCCTCCTGTGGAAGATGTGGAGACAGTTTAAGAATATACAGCGAGTTATCCTTTATGGAATCGGCCAACACATCAAGGTCGTTATCCTCCTTATTGGGTATGATATCGGGAATATTCTTTATTGTGCCAATGAGATATGGTTCATTTGATATTATCTCTTGCAGAGCAAATCTTCTTATTCCCTGTAATATGGCCGTAATGGTTCCGTCCGGCATCTCAATGAGTTTAAGGATGGTGGCAGATGTCCCTATGTCATACAGGTCTTTTCTTGCAGGTTCCTCAACTTCATTCACCCTTTGGGTTACTGTTCCAATGAGTTTGGTAGACTTGTACATTGCCTTAACTAATTTTTTGGATTTCTCCCTCCCGATGGTTATTGGCAACACTGTCCCCGGAAACAATACCGCATCCCTTAAGGCAAGGATGGGCAGGGTTTCCGGTATCTCAATCTCATTAAGGTTCGATTTCCCCTCTATATTCATTACCGGAACTATATTAATCTCTCTGCTATCTGCTTTATTGAGCTTAAATTCAAAATCTTTCATTCTTTTACTCCTCTTTTTGGAAGTGATTATACTGTCATATTCTAAAGGTAAAACTTGGTATGCAAAAATGACCTCCATGCCATTTTGTCATAATACGCACCGCAAAATAAACAAAAAGGTATTATAAAGCCATTTATAAGTAGCGGTATTTATAAGTCAATCTTTATGCCATCATAGAAAATATGTTAGGAAATACATCGTCATGTCAGTTTTTTACAGTTTATCATTAAAACAGTGGAGCCTTTATGCCAAATATTAAGCTCTTGTAGCCGGTCTTGTTTATTACATAACCGCAGTTAAGGATAATATCATAGTAGGTAAGTAGATCCACACCTGCACCTATGCCGCATAAAAATGAGTTGGTGTAGCTGTTGTCACGTTTGTTGTAACCATTATAGGCATAGCCTGTCTCAACAAGCAGTTTTCCGTACATTGTGAAATGAATATGAGAAAACTTGCTAAGTCTGCTGAACCATCCAAGATCAAAATCGATTTTTGGCAATATAAGGTATCTTATTGAGCTGTTATGTGTTATAAAACTTTGCCCGTCTATAACAAAAAGGTCGTATGTTGTCATTGCAATTCTGCTGTCACCTATTGCTTTGTCGTATATCCATGCATTGTCTGTCTTTACAGACAAGCCCCCTTTAAAATCCGAACTGTAATACCATCTTCCCCCCAACGGCCTAAAATACTGGAGATTTGCAGTTACCTGTCCATATTTAAAATGGTTGTTTACAGAGATATCTGCCCTCCCCTCCACTTTTGCGTAAAATCCGTCTGTGGGGTATGTGCAGTAGTCTCTTTGATCATATTCGTATGAGTATGTAAACTTGAGCCTATCCATTCTTGTTGCATCTGAACCCCAATAATCCCTGTTTACAATCAGAATGGTATCGTTTATTATATTGTGACTGAACTCAACTCCTAACGTGTGTCTTTTCCTTACATTGTGTCTGTAGGTATAGGTTACACCTAACCTCCGGTTTTTCTCCATATAGTTATTAGATTTGAATGAGACAGGCTTGTTTTTTTCTGTATAGCACTCGGCAGACTTTGTTTTTAGCAGGCCAAGCGTAAATCCAAGAAAATGCCTCCTGTATCTGTCTATTGCAATGTTTGTATAGGAGAAATTTATTCCACGTTTGAAGCCTGTCTTTCCCGATAAAGTCACGTTGTGTCCCAGCCCTAAAAAGTTTTGTGTTGCCATGCCATAGCCAATGGTGATTCTGTTCATGTCAAATTTGTTGACCCACGAACTCATGTTCCTGTCCTCAAATACTATATCTAAATGAGGCCAATAATACCACCTCTCTGTTACAGTTATGTTAAGACAGACAGCCTCCGCTCCATTACTTAGCTCCGTTATGTTGCGTGGAGTTTTGTAATAATTGAGAGAGTCGGAAGAGTACACATATTTTCTCTCATTCAGGGTGTCTTTGACATAAGTTATATTTACGGTATTGAATAACGAAGTATTGTTCAGGTTCTCTTCAGATATTTTTATCTCTTTTTTTAAGGTGCTGATATTATATGTCTTACCTTGTTGGATGCTTATTTCTCTGTTAACTATGTTGTACGATGTATGTTTGTTGCCATACACGTAAATGTTGGATACAAAATAGTCTTGTGCCCTCAGTTGATTAAAAATAGTGCAAAGCAGAAATATTATGCAAACATATTTTAGACCTCTCAGCATGGTGCCAAAAATAGTCAAATATGTGTAAAAAGAGAAATTTTTAAAAATTTTGAAAAAAATTGATAATCATTGTGGATTATTAAAAATAATGGTGTATTTTTGTCTCCCCAAAATATTAATATTTAACGGATAAAGTAATCACAATTAATACATAATTATTATGACTAAGGCAGATATAGTTAATG
>CAVHKR010000047.1:0-9626 GCA_963636615.1 Acutalibacteraceae bacterium
GAAAAGAACGGGAAGAGAATCATCATCTGGATGACCTGCGCACAGGTAAACTTGCAGTTGGGTTTCTTTTCGAAAGCCATCTGCCGTTCCGTGATGTTTATGGTTCCAAGAACGCTCATTATCCTTTGTACGCCGAGCCCGCAAGCACCTTCCGTGAAAAAATTGCGCAACTCCGAAATGATTTGCCTATCCTTGTTCATGCTAGGAGTATATTTTTGTTTTGCAATACTAATATACTGAAAACCAATGAAATAATCAAATGTTTCAAAGGTTTTCATCCTAGCTATTTTGTTTTTAATTACTTGCGAAACTTAAGTAAAGAATATTATATGCTTTTTGATTTGGAAAATATGACAATGAAATTGCGTAATATCCCTTTCAGCCCGCCGGATATGACAGAGGCTGAGGCTGATGAGGTTCGGGAGGCCATCCTTTCGGGGTGGATTACCACTGGGCCGCGGACCAAAGAACTTGAGAAGTTGATTGCCGGGTATGTGGGGACGGAGAAGGCAGTCTGCTTGAATTCTGCTACGGCAGCTCTGGAGATGGCACTGCATCTGTTGGGTGTCGGACCGGGAGATGAGGTGATTGTGCCGGCATATACTTATACGGCATCGGCAAGTGTGGTGGCCCACGTAGGGGCGAGATTGGTGCTTGTGGACATTCAGTCTGATTGCCTTGAGATGGACTATGACAAGGTGTCGGCTGTTATCACAGAGCATACTAAAGTTATTATCCCTGTGGATTTGGGAGGCATAGTTTGCGATTACGATAAAATTTTCTCTGTAGTAGAGTCGAAAAAAGAACTATATGTTCCAGCCAATGATGCTCAGAGAAAACTTGGCAGGATTGCCGTCTGTGCGGACTGTGCCCATGCGCTCGGTGCCAGCCGTCACGGGAAGATGGCAGGTTCAATTGCTGACTTTAGCTCGTTTAGTTTCCATGCGGTAAAGAACTTCACAACCGCTGAGGGCGGTGCGCTTGTTTGGAATCTGCCGTTTGGGGGAGAGACGGTGGAGAGACTGCAGATTTATTGCGATTCTCCTGTCCCTTTCATAGAAGGAGAGACTTGGAATGAGTTCTTTTATAGGCTTGCGCAGTTGTTTTCTCTGCACGGTCAGAATAAGGATGCCCTTGCCAAGACCAAACTCGGCGCTTGGGAATATGATATTATCGGGCCTTGGTATAAGTGCAATATGACCGATGTGCTTGCGGCAATAGGTCTAATTCAGTTTGAGAGGTACCCTTCTTTGCTTGCCCGCAGGCGTGCGATGATAGAGAAGATGGATACGGCATTCTCAAGCCTGAACGTCAAAGTGTTGAAGCATTTCGGGCCGGACTGGAACAGCAGTGGCCATCTTTATATCGTACGCGTTCTCGGGAAGACCCGCGAGGAGACCAACCGGATTATCGAGCAGATGTCGGAGCGCGGAATTGCGACAAACGTTCACTATAAGCCGCTTCCGATGATGACGGCCTACAAGGCGATGGAGTACGATATCACTGATTTCCCGAATGCCTACAGGGCGTTCGAGAACGAAATAACCCTTCCTTTGAATACTAAGATGAGTGATAGGGATGTGGATTATGTAATCGAGAATTTCATCAACATAGTTCTGCACTCGTAATGAAGCGTCTTTTTGATATTGTGATGAGCGGACTCGGGCTTGTTGTGCTGAGTCCGCTATTTTTACTTGTTGCCATCTGGATTAAGCTGGATTCTCAGGGGCCTGTGTTCTACCGACAGGTGCGTGTTGGATGGCATAATAGGGATTTCCGGATATTCAAGTTCCGCTCGATGCGGGTGGGAGCAGACAAGGGAAGTCTAGTGACTATCGGCGGTCACGATTCCCGGATTACTCGTTCCGGGTATTTTATCCGAAAGACGAAGATTGATGAACTCCCCCAGCTGATAAATGTCTTTATCGGCGATATGAGTCTAGTGGGTCCTCGCCCTGAGGTCCGCCACTATGTGGACTATTGGAATCCGGAACAGATGCACGTGCTAGATGTCCGCCCTGGCATCACCGACCCTGCTTCCATCAAGTTCCGCAACGAGAACGAGCTGATGGATAAAGCCGCCGACCCAGAGAAGTACTACATCGAGGTCATTATGCAGGAGAAAACCAAACTCTATCTGGAATATGTCCAGAAAGCTTCTTTTTGGTATGACATTGAGCTCATTTTTAGGACTTTCTGGGCGATTGCAAGGGAGCGGTAATCGCATACGAGTTTGAAAAAACTCAGAACTATAACCTTGCTGTCGCCCGAGGAGAGTAAGACAATTCCAAGAAATTGTTCTACTTTTGTTCTGGGAAGTCTTTGTGCTTTCAGGTAATTTGTGGAGAAAAGACGTATGATAGAGAATATCGAGATTGAAAACTTCAGGGGGATCCGTCGTGGACGGATAGACGGATTGTCTCGGGTAAATCTTTTCTTCGGGAAGAACAATTGTGGCAAGTCCTCGCTGCTTGAAGCTCTGTTTCTGGTTTGCGGTCAGTCCAAGTAATCATTAAAATGGGGAGTCAGGTTCTTTCTTCATGTAGTTAAACTCCAACCTGTCTACTAACCTTGGGAAAAACTTGTTAAGCAGAACGGTGAGCTTCCCTATTGGAGTAAGGATAATCTGGCTTTTACGTCTCTTTATGCCTTTAACCATCTTACGGGCTACCTGATTGGCTGTCATCATCTTACCCTCATCCCTTGGGGTCTCGCCCTGTTTGCTCCCGTCTGCGGTGAGTGCAACATTTCTAATGTTTGATGCTGTAAAGCCGGGGGCAAATATCATAACGTGAAGTTTCTCCGGTAGATGCTCCACCCTGAGTGTGTCTAAGAAACCGTAAATTGCAAATTTAGATGCGGAATAGCCTGTGCGTGCCGGAAGCCCCTTAAAGCCAGCTATTGAGATTACCCCAACCACACTACCATGTACCTTTAAGAGGTATGGAAGGGCATATTTGGTGCAATATACCGTGCCCCAGAAGTTTACATTCATAAGGCTTCTTATTACATCTAAATGCAGGTCTTTAAACATGGCTCTCATTGAGATTCCTGCATTGTTTACAAGTATATCTACTCCTCCAAACGCCTCTACAGTTTTATCTATCAGGTTTTTACAATCCTCCTCCCTGCTTACGTCTGTTTTAACTGCCAATACATCTGCCGCTCCAAGTTCTTTAAGATGCGGTATCATCTCATTTAGCTTCTCTATATTTCTTGCTGCTATTGAGAGCCTCATCCCCTCTTTTGCAAACTCTTCTGCCACCCCGTAACCGATACCGGAACTGGCTCCGGTTATAACTATTACTTTATTCCTTAGGTCTTTCATAGTTTATCTGCCTGTATTCTTAAATTCAATAATGTTGTCTGCCATTAAAGATACCAACCTCTCGCGAGCCTCGGCACTTGCCCAGCCTATATGCGGAGTCAAGATAAAAGAGGATTTATCGGCAAGCATAAGATAAGGGGAGTTGTGCGGAATAGGCTCTTTTGTGTAGACATCCACGCCTGCTCCTGCTATAATCCTATCCCCTACTGCTGTTGCAAGATCTGCCTCGTTTACTATTCCTCCCCTCCCTATATTAATAAGGAAAGCCGTTGGCTTCATTAACTTCAACTCATTAAGTGTTAGTAAGTTATTAGTCTTTGCATTTAGCGGTGCATGAATAGATACAACGTCCGATACTTTTAGCAGCTCCTCTAACGGAACCATTTCATATCTGTCTGAGCGTGATATTCCCGATGTAGAATAGTACACCACCCTCATACCAAAGGCAGAGGCTATATCTGCTACCCTTTTTCCTATGGTTCCCATACCTATTATGCCCATTGTTTTTCCAAACAGTTCCACATAGGTTTTTGAAACATCTGTAAAGGAGTGCCCGTCCGAGTAGCCTCCACCCTTTACAGCATTGTCGTAATACTCTATGTGACAGCATAGTGATAGCAGAAGGGCATATGTTATCTGCACCACGCTCTCTGTTGAATAGCCTGCAACATTCTTTACAGGAATCCCTTTTGATGTAGCGTATTGTATATCTACATTATTGGTTCCGGTTGCAGCCACGCATATAAGTTTAAGCGATGGTGCAGCATCTATCTGCTCTTTTCCTATGTAAACTTTATTTGTTATTACTATCTCTGCATCTTTTATTCTCAAAAAGACATCATTTGGCTCTGTATATGGGTAGCATACAAGCTGACCCTCTCTCTCTATCTTTGACAATGAGGTGTTGCCCAATGTGGCAGCATCTAAAAAAACTATCTTATACATATCTCTCTTGTTTACTATTTCTCTCATATCATACATAACCTCCCCTACCAACTACAACTAACTAAGCGCAAGACAACCGCAGCGTACACGCAGTACGTGAGGATTGGCGAGTCGTGAAAGTCAGGCAGTAGAATAGGATGATTACATCTGCTTTATTTTGTTAAAAATCGCCTATTATACAACTAACTAAGCGCGAGACAACCGCAGCGTACACGCAGTACGTGAGGATTGGCGAGTCGTGAAAGTCAGGCAGTAGAATAGGATGATTTTTAACAAAATCACCATCCTAACGCACTCGCTCCAAGTATAGCCGCATCACTCTCCTTTAACGCACTGAATAAAACCTTTACTTTCCCTTTCCAGATTGTTAAAAGATTGGCCTCCATGGATTCAACTATAGGATCCATGATAAGCTTGCCGGCACGTGCAAGCCCACCAAAAAGGATTATAGCCTCAGGAGCACTAAAGGCAACAAAATCTGCAAAACTTTCTCCCAACATTCTACCGGTAAAGGTAAAGATACGCTTTGCAAGTTCATCCCCTTTAAGAGCCGCTTCATAGACATCTTTAGATGTTATGTTGGCAACATTTCTAAGCAAAGATGGCTCGTCTGACATCTCCAACCACTCTTGAGCGGTTCTGGCAACCCCTATGGCAGAGGTGTATGCCTCAAGGCATCCGGTTCTGCCACATCCGCAAAGACGTCCGTTGTGTCTTACCACCCTTGTATGCCCTAACTCTCCGGCAAAGCCATCATTGCCATAGACAACCTCTCCGTTAATTATAATTCCGCTACCCACTCCGGTTCCCAAGGTTATCATTATAAAGTTCTTCATACCGCGGGCTACACCGTATGTCATCTCTCCCATGGCCGCTGCATTTGCATCATTGGTAACCTTAACCGGGATATTGTTCAATTGGGCAGATACATCATCTGCAATATGTACCACTACCCCCTTTGCCCATGTTAAATTAGCCGTATGTTCTATTGTCCCTTTATAGTAATTGCCATCGGGAGCACCTATTCCTACACCCTGAATACTATCCATGCCCACTTTTGATGCCAACTCCTTTATTGTGTTGCAAAGGCTGTTAATAAAAAGAGGTGCCTCTCCTTCCTGATATTTTGAGTTTATGACAGTCTGTGAGACAATGTTCCCTCTTCTGTCTACTATTCCTATTTTGGAGGTCTGTCCGCCTACATCCACTCCTATTACATACTCTTTTGGCATAACAAATATATTATGTATTAAACCTCTGTTGAAATATCTCCATTAACATTCTTAGAACCTGCCAAAGCATAGAAAAGAATATATGCAAGACCGGCCGCCACAAGCCAATAACTTGTTAGATATGATGTTACATCTGCAATACCTCCCTGAATAAGCGGAAGGATACCACCTCCGCAAACCATTACCATAAAGATTCCCGATGCTGCTTCTGTGTATTTTCCAAGTCCCTCAACGGCAAGGTTGAATATGCCCCCCCACATTACAGAGGTACACAACCCACACAGTACCAAAAACATAATACTAACAGGGACTTGTGCCATAGCAAATGATATATCGGACTTAAATACAGGCATAACTACCTGTTTGTCTACCGGCATAAAGATAGCAAGACATACAAATACAAGGGCTACACAGGCTACAAAAGAGAGCATTGCCTTTGAGGAGATTCTTGCCCCTACAGATGCACCAACCAATCTGCCTATAAGCATAAGGAACCAGTATGTTCCAACTACTGAGCCAACCATTGTGGGATCCATTGCAAGTCCTCCGGTCATAAACTGGAAGCCTATATTTGGAATACCTACCTCAACACCAACATAAACAAAGATTGCAATTATGCCAAGTACAAAATGTCTGAATGACAAAGGACTGTGCTTGTCGTTCTTATCCTTTACAACCTTGTTTAACCTTGGCTCAGGGACAGACATTGTGTATAGGACGGCAAATGCAAGGGCAAAGATTCCCAATGCAATATAGAATATTGTTGCGGCGTCTGCTATCTGGGCATTTGCCACTGCTCCACCCATTACATAACCGCCTAATACAGGGGCAATTGTTGCAGCTATTGAGTTGCATGAACCGCCAAGCTGTATTAGCTGGTTACCTCTGTTTCCGCCACCGCCAAGGGTGTTGAGCATTGGGTTTACAACTGTATTGAGCATACACATAGAGATACCGCCTACAAATGCTCCAACAAGATATATGCAGAATGTGCCAGTTGCTGTTCCTCCCACAAATCCGGCAACAAGCATTATAATTATACCAAGCATTCCAACTCCAATAGCAGTTAGGGCTGTCTGTTTATATCCTATCCTCTGAAGAAGAAGACCGGCAGGGATCCCAAAACATGCATATGCAAGGAAGTTTGCAAAATTAGGGAGCTGAGAACCTAAATTCCCCAAATTAAACTGTGATCTCACAATTGCGCCAAGCGGATTCTGCAATCCTGTGATGAATGCAATCATAAAAAAGAGGGCAAACATCATTATAATTGGCAACAGATAGCTGTTCTTCTGTGTACTCATGGTGTTTTATATTACAATATCTAATGTTCAATCTACTGATAATTGCTATTTGCAAACATTACAAAAGCGGACTCCACAACCGGGCGAAGCTCTCTTTTATCTTCTCCTCCACAGGCCGTTTCTTCCATTTGGCATTGGTTATCAGTTTGCACAAAGTTATATCTTTTTCAAATTGTCTCTCAACCTCTTTTGCACAATTTTCATTGTAGATGAGAGACATTATCTCAAAGTTATGCTCAAAGCTCCTCATATCCATATTGGCAGAACCTACTATAGCCATCTTGCCATCTATCGATACGGCCTTGGAATGGTTGAATCCCTGACCAAAAAGATAGATCTTAACCCCTGCATCCAACAGCTCCTGCACGTACGACATTGTGCTCCAGTGCGTGATTCTCGAATCGGATGTATCGGGAAGCATAATCTTGACATCAACCCCTCCAAGTGCTGCAACTTTTATTGCATTGAGGATTGTCTCGCATGGGGTGAAGTATGGAGATACTATGCAGATGTGATGTGTTGCCTGAGATATGACCCCAAAGTAGCAGAGCATTATGCCAGACCAAAAACTATCGGGTCCGCTTATAATTGTCTGGGAGATAATGGCATTCTCCATCTTGGCCGGTTCTCCCATCTCTAATCTTGGAGGGAAATATTTTTTCCGCTTGAGGTTCTTGTTGAGAATAAAATATCTGTCTTGCAGGAAACAGCTCTGCAGCGATATTACAGCATCTCCTACTATTTTTATATGTGTGTCGTGCCAGTCTCCCGATTCTGTTCCGTAGTAATACCTGTCTGCAATATTCACTCCTCCAATGAACCCCTCAACGCCATCTACAACTACTATTTTTCTATGGTTCCTGTAGTTAAGGGTAAATGTTGGAAGCAGGAGTTTAACAGGAGAGAAGACCAAAACCTCTGCTCCTGCACTGCGCAGCTCTTCTGCTGATTTTCTTTTTAACCTGTAGCTCCCAAGTCCGTCATAGATGATTCTTACCTCCACCCCACTACGGGCTTTTTTTATAAGCAGTTCCTTGAATCTTGCTCCTGTTCTGTCGTTTTCAATTATGTATGACTGTAGATGGATATATTTTTTTGCCCCCTCTATTGAACTATAGATGGCATCTAAGGCATCTCTGCCGGTAAAAAAAAAGTCTATGCGCTTGTTGAACTCAACCGGATAATAGCCAACATTAAGGTTCTGTCTCAGAAGTTTCACATAACCCCACTCCTGTCCCTCTATATTGTTGTAATTATCTTTAAGATACTCGTTCTGCTCTGAACAAAGCGATTTTCTAACCTTTAGATCTGCATCCCCTTTTTTGCCGTAAATCTTCTTTTTTCTATAATTCTGCCCAAAGAAAAGGTAGATTATTATCCCTATGTATGGCAATGCTACAAGCACTACCGCCCATGAGAGGGTCTTTATAGGGTCCTGTTTTCTAAGGATCATTGTACAGGCAATATAAACAGCCAACCCCATATTCATAATATAGAGTACTGCCGATATTATTTGCCATACAGAATAATCCATAGTTCCTACTGTTTATAGTGTCATTTACGGGCTGTGTACAGGCAGGCTATTCCAAAGGTCAAGCGTCTGTAATGTACATCTGCAAATCCTGCATCCGCAATCTCCCCGCTCAAGGCGCTGTATTTGGGGAATGCTATCACAGATTCAACAAGATATTTGTAGGCATCTTTATCCTTGGAGACTATCTTGCCAACCATTGGCAGGTAGTATTTGAAATAAAGGTTAAAGATCTGTCTTGCAAAGAAATTACTTGGGTAGGCAAACTCCAAAATTGCAAGCATCCCTCCCCTCTCTATAACTCTCATTATCTCTTGCAAGGCCTCTCTCCTGTCTGCAAAATTTCTAAAGCCAAAGGCAATGGTTACTGCCTCACATGAGTCATTGGGAAGCGGAATATGCTCTGCTCCAAACAGTTTATACTCCGGCAGGTTGTTGGTGTACCACTCTGCGCCCCTCTTTTTGCGGCCTGCCCATGCCAGCAGTTTTTCATTCTTGCTGACTGCTATAGACAGCATGCCGTTTGAGATATCTGCTCCTGTAACTTTTGCCCCCTTCTTGTATAACATGTCGCTCAAATCGCCTGTTCCACATGCTAAATCCAATACTTTGGGATGGCAGTCTGCGCTCTGCGCACTCTTTAACACCCACTTTACTGTCTTCCTGCGCCACGATCTGTCTATATTAAAAGAGAGGAGATGATTTAAAAAATCGTATCTGAGTGCAATCTTGTCAAACATCTCCGCTATTCTGCCGTTGCTTTTGTCTAACTCCATACAGGATTGAAGATTAGGCTGTTAAAGAATATAATCTGTTATGTGTCCAAAAATAAGCTCGTCCATTCTGAGTTCCCCTTTGGTTACATGCCCCAACAGGGTTACATTTATGTTATTGTTGAACATGTAGTCTACAAAATCATTCTCCTGCTTGCTGTCTACTGTGACTATTGCAAAGTATCTGCTTTTTGAGAAGAGGAAATCCTTGTCCTCTATCTCTGCATCTGATGTTATATCAAAACCAAGATTGTTTGGAGCGGCAGATTCTATTAGAGAAAGAAAGAGTCCGTTAGATGAGATATGGTGTACTCCGGAGAGATACCCTTTTTCTACAGCTTCTGCTAAGATCTCTGTCTGCTTATCTGCTGCACAGCTGTTATTGTTATCTATTGCCTTGCCAAAGAGATATAGTGTCTCCCCTTTGCTTTTGAATGCCATAGGTACTGCAAATTGGCCGTTTTTGGCTTTGCCTGTTTTTGTAATGACAGAGTCGTAGGGGTTGCCTATGTA
>CAVHKR010000048.1:0-9618 GCA_963636615.1 Acutalibacteraceae bacterium
GTTGTCGGGAGAATAATAGACCGCATCCACAGCCATCCCCTCATTGTCTTCTATCCTTTTCAGTTTGCCGTCTTTGTTGTAGATGTAGCTTATTGTCTTGCCATCGGGAGTATTAATCCCGGACAGACCCACAAACGGCCGGTAGTAGTATGTCGTAACCTCTTTCCCTGCAGCAGACAGTGTCCGCAAAGCAGTCTCGTAGAACGATACGGAACCTGCTATGGGGTTACTCTCTATATTGCTTATGCCTGTGACTGTTGAGACCTCCTCCAATGTACAGCCACCTACCTTGGCCACAGGGTATAGTCCGTTGTGACCCCACAGATATGCCGTAGGCACACCGTTGTTGTCTGTCATCTCCAACAGATTGCCGAGCCTGTCATACTTGATGTAGAGCTTCTCAGTCTTCCACGTGCCTGTGGTTGCATCGTAGACTCTGCCGTTACATCGCCGGCCAAGGCATAGTCTTCATAATTGCCGGATGTGAGGCTGTTGGTAAAAGCGTATTCCGTGCGGCTGCCGTCACTGTTGCATTCGGTTACATCGGAATACTCCATGTGCGGAGAACCGTAGCTTGTCATGACAGACGAGTAGTAGTCTATGTTACTCTCCTCCAATCCTCCTGAGGTCGATGCCGAGTAGTTGATATGGTATCTGGGGATACGCAGCAGGTGGCCTGTGCTTATACCGTTCCTGGTGTATTCGTAGTGTCTGGCAGATGCAAGAGTGTTGGCATTGGTGTAGTTGTTTATCTCCTTTATCCGCAGCCCACCGGCTATACCCGTGCTGTCTATGAACCCTCCGCTAAACTGGTTCATGTAGTTCCTTACAAAAGCCTTGCTGTAGCTGTGAGGCTCGTATACCAATACAGAGTAGCCCCCTGTGGGGTATGTTATCTTTTTCAGCATGCCGAAGATGGCGTATAGGGAATCTGCCTCCCGATAAGTACGTACAACCTTTTCATTGCCCGGCGCAGTGCTTACTATTTTAAGGAATGGTATGGCAGTGGAGTTACTGTTGTTCCTGCCGTTGTAGTATCCCCAGTGGTCTACGCTGAGTGTGCCATGTCCCGGGAACGGATGACTTACATCGCTCCAATTATAGTACTCCATGCTGTATCTCCCCTCTCCCGATATATCTATGCTGCCAAGAAAATTTATCCGTTTGCCGGCATTGTTGTTTATATACTCCATGCTGCACTGCTTCAAGATATTTCCTCCCGGACTTGCAACACAGACCCCCTTGAGCCTTATGTCCATTCTTCCATGAGCTATGTCGGTGGTGTCTATACCTGCGCCTATCTCATCCCTGTTGTCGTAATCAAGCTCCTCATAGCTGAAACTGACAGTGGGTCCGTTTGAAATCTCTATGGATGAGATATACCGGTTGTCTGTCTCTTTGGCTATAATCCGGTGTTCACTCTGCAGTCCTGTCTCCATAGGCGGTGTGGGGCTGCCCGAATAATCCATCACAAAGTCGTAGAAACGTCCGTTAAGGTCGTAAGAGGCCGGCTCGCACAGGTAGCCGAACTTGGAATCGTATGTAATCTTTACCGTTCTGCCATTGGGGGCGGTTATTTGTGTGAGCAGCCATGAGATTCTTCTCTTTAAGTCTCCCGATCCGGAGGTATATTCCTCCACCCTGTCGTTGGCAGCGAACCGGTACTTGTAGCCGTCCGGGGTCTCTATAAGAAAATAGTTGTACCACAGACCATTGAATGTTATCTTGAAGTTCTTGTCGGGTGTGTTGGTGTTATAGATATATATCTGTCCGTTAAGTCCAAAGTGGAAAGTCCCGCTGTAGCCGAGGAAGTTGAAATGGAAGAAATCGGGTGTGGCTTCGTAGTTTGGAGCACTTGTGTTGGGCTTGCCCCCTGTGCAGTAGATGAGGGCGGTAGGGTAACATCCTATAGTGATGATACTGCTGTTGGTAAGTACGGGACGCCATAGTTGCGCGGTCTCCGGCAGACCGCCCGAACGTTGGCACAGCTCAAAGTAGCTTTGCACGTTCTCCATCCTTTTATCATCCGGCAGACCGTTAATCTCCACTGCTATGACTCCACCTGCATCCAATGTCCAACCGGGACCCATAACACCTGCTTTAAGGTTGGGTTGGCAGCCGTTGCTGCTGTAACGGAAGCTGACGGGAATGGTAAAGTCGTTGTCCTTGTACTCATAGAAAGGAATATTGAGTTGTACGGTGCCGGTGTACAGGCCGGCTCCCACCTCGCCATATTTGATTATCTCCCATGAATCGGTTGACGGGCGCTGAAGCTCTCCGTTGGTGTTGAAATGAGATTGCGCGTTGAGCGGACACGAGACAAGAACTGCGAGCACAATGGGGAGCATGCTTTGTATCGCTTTGAATACAGCTCTCATAAGTGTAAAGTGTTAGAGTGTTAATAGTACGGTTGTCTGCTGCTTCGGCTCACTGTACACCCCTTGTACCATGAGCAGTCTGCCCTTTGAGACTGTATATCTTATATACCTGTGAAACAGAGTGTTGAAATGAGTAATCATTTCTAACGGTATCACAGGTAAATGTAAGGATTATTTATCGATTATGCAAATTCTTGTTTATAAATTTATTTTACTTTCTAAAGGAGTGATACATTGTATAGAACAAAAAAGCCGTAAACAATTGTGCTAAAATATTTTGTATTGCCAAATTTTGTATGTAATGCCTCCTAAAGTGTTAAAGGGGTGGATTTTACAGCTTTACGATAACACCTCCGCCAATGCTTATTCCTTTTTGATAATACTGTTGTACCAAGCATGGACGTTGGCCCAAAATATTGTCTGCATTAAGATATACAGAGAGCATCTCATTTATTACGTATTTTGCCGAAAATCCAACATTTGCAAAGCCCTTTATAAAGATGTTGCTGTCATAAAGGTAAGAGCCGGTTGTAGTGATGCTGCCATTTGCAGATGGAGCTGTTGTTGTTTTATAGCCAATTGCAAAGAGTGTGGGGGTGTTGCTTCTGCCGTAGATGCTCATCCCTACAAATACTCTCTGCATGTAGTTGTATTCTCCCGATAGTTTAATCTCAAAAGGGGGATAATTTAATGGCTTCAAATCATCTGACCTGCTGAATATGTTGTACTGCATCTTAAAATTCCCAATGAAATCTCTGGTTGAGACAGCTGCTGTGGCTTTAAAGAATATCCTGTTTGTGCTGCTGTAGTATGTATCAAATGTTGCCGGGTTCTCCAATGATGTTACAAATTGCGGCAGCCCTTTCTCCTTTGAATATCCGGCACTTATGTCATAATCCAATATTCCGCATATATTGCCGGTAAAACCGCCTGATACTCTTACCGGAACAGAATTTATCATGCAGTCTGCAAATGGAGAGAGCCATGGGTTCTGCTCCAATAATGAGCTGTAGTTGTTCATCTTGTTTCCTCCGTCTGCAACGGCATATACTGCAAGCAGATCTTTTACAATCAGGTATTGTGCCTTTGCCTTGGCAAAAAACATTGTATAATACTTCCCTACAGGAGAATCTGTGTATTTTGTGCTGAATGTTCCACCAAATGAAAACTGCCAGTTACCCTGTTTGGTGTTGTATGACGGGGTAATATCCATCAGTCCGTAGTTGTGAGACAGATTCAATATGGAGGTATTTGAGTTTCTTATGGAGAACTTAACCAAAAAACTCGAATATTTGCCAATAGAGGGGCCAATCTCGGCAGTGGCGGCAATGTAGTGAGCTTTAAGCTTTTCAAAAGAGTTGTCTCCTACAAAGTTGTAATCTACATTTCCGCTGTAGTTGAAACCTCTAATCTCTTTGTTGGCCTCAAGCGAGTTGATATTAAAATTAATGTCTAACCTGTTAAAGTGGCGCGAATTTATATCTGAGTACATCCCTCTGTATCCGGTCTCATCTAAATAGATATTCTTTCCGTAGAATTGATTGTACCCATTTGTGTACTTAACAGAGGCTCCAAGTACTCCTGTTTTCCAGTAATGTCCTGCAATTATGCCCGCTTCTGTCCTTGAATCGTGAGCGGCAACCTTTTGGGAGAGTTTTTCTGTAAACTGTTTTTCATTATTGCCTGTACCATTATGCTCTGTTCCATAATCAAACCATTGGAGAGGTGCTTTGCCCCAGTATGATTTATGTGATGCGTAAATCATAAGATTGGATGATGACAAAAATTTACCTATGGTCTTAATCCTCTCTATTTTAGGCGAGTATGCTATAAAAAAATCGAGAGAGAGAGGCAATGCCACCCCTGCTCTTGCATACATTGTGTAGTTGTACGGATTCTCCGGCTTCTGAATCTTTGCAGAGGCTGTTGGCGCAAACTCGTACAAGTCTTTATATGATTTCTCAAAAACTATATAGTTAAAGTTTATTGAGAAGTTGTTGAGACTGTCGTTGAAATCTGTACTCAGTTTAGACTTGTGTATTGCCGGTAGTCTGTTTTCGTAGTCCCTCTTAACCTCTACGTTGGGGTTAATGTTCTGGGCAGAGATTACGCCTGAAAATACTGTAAAAAATCCTATTATGGTTACAATCTTTCTCATCTTTCCAACTATTTTTTGCTTTCTAATTTTTTGAAACGTACATCGAGTTGCTGAAATACATCATCCTCTTTTTCTTGTGGGGTGTAGTTCTCCTTAATGGATCTGTAGGTGGCTTCTGCCTGTCCTATGTTGTTCTGGTCGTAATATGAATCGCCCAATATTATAAAGCTTTTTGCCAACCAGTATGTCTGTGGGGAGCCTGAATCGGAGAACTTGAATACAAGCTCCTCTAATTTTTCAAACTCTCCTCCGTTATAAGCAGATTGTATGAGCAGGTAGTTGGCTTCTGCTCCAATGGCTGTTTTGGGTGTTTTTGCAAGAGATACGAGCTGCTGCTCCCCTCGTTTGGTGTCTCCGGTAAGCATATAGCATTTGGCAAGAATTAGCTGTGCCTCTTCTTTTACTTTCTGCGCTGCTTTTGGAGATTCTTTTGTAACAATTTGGGCATTCTTTATTGCCAAATCGTAATTCTTTAGCCTGAATGCGGAGTTCATTATTCCTGTTGCAGCCAACAGCTTGTTGTTATCTAATTTTGCAATCTGCTGTAGGGTCTCATACCCTTTTAGTGCCTGTTCAAATTTTTGCAGCATGTAAGATAGTTCCGCATAGTTTAGTGTTGCAAGTTCAGAAAATGCTCCCTCTCCCTCCTCCATTACTCTTCTGTATGCCATTATGGCATCTTCCGGCTTATCCTGTCTCTTATAGCTCTCTCCAAGATAAAAATTGGCGTTTGCAATATATTGGCTATTTGGGTATTCTGCTATGAAGTTGTTGAGCAGCATAGCAGCTTTTGCATAGCTGCCGTTAAGGTACGTCTGCTCTGCTGCATTGTATATGATTGTCTCCCTTTCGCTTGCACTTTTGTGTTCAGACAAGCCTATCTTGTCTATATAATCTAAGAACTCCTGCTGTCGGTTAAGTGTCTGGAAGATGCTCTCCATGCCTGCAAGTGCGCTCTCTGCCTCCTCTGATGAGGGGGAATTTTCTATTATCTCTTTGTAATATACAATGGCTTTGTCCGGAAGCTGTAGGTTGGAGTGGATCATGCCTAATTCGAGCAAGGACTTGTAGTGGTAGGTGCTGTCTTTTGATTCATTGAGCAGTCTGTTAAAGACCTCTGCTGCCTCCTCATCTTTAACGGATTGCACAAGGGTACGTCCAAGTTCGTACAGCGATTGTGAGAAGTATTCCGAGCCTGAATATTTGTCAGCTGTAATCTCTCGGAGAAGTGCTATCTTCTTCTCCTGTTTTGCTGTAAGTCCGTAGCATATAGCTGCTTGATATGGGGAGTAAAGATCTTTGTAGTTGTTAATCACTCCTGCTTTTTCATAAATCTCGGCGGCTTTGCTGTATTCACGCGTCATGAAGCGGCAGTCTCCTATACGGGTCATTGCTTCAACTGCAAGGGGGGCATCATCGGGAACTACATAAAGGAACTGATTGAAATCTCTCTCTGCTTCTGCATATTTGCCAAGTTTGAAATTTATATATCCTAAGTTGAAGAAGGAGAGAGGATACTCCTCTGTCTCTTTAAATTGGGGGTTGGCTCTAAGGGTGTTCAGCTGTGCAGAGGCTTCGGTGTACTTGCCTGTCCTGTAAAGAGATTCGGCTAACCAGAACTCGGCTAAATTGGTTAGGTCTTCGTTGTTTCCATTCTCTGTTGCTGCAAGGAAAAATGGGATTGCTGCATTATATCCGCTGTTGTCTACCAGTTGGATACCCCTTAGAAAGGAGGCTTTCTGAATATTGTTCATAACGTTCGGGCTCTTATCTATAACCTTGTTCAAAGCAGTAAGTGCCTCTGAATAGTTTCTTTCAAGCAGGAACGCAGTTGCAATATAGTTGTAAATCTCATCTGCCTTTGACTTGTTGTACGTAAAGGTTTTAAGGTAGTTGTACAGTGGTTCTACTGCTCTGTTTATGTCAAAGCAGAGTTTTGCGTAGTTGAAATAGGCATCCTCTTTTATGGCTCTGTCGCTGTTCATCTCAGATGCATTGTAGAAAGCATCTTTTGCGGCATATTTGTTTTTCAGCTGTATGTAGCTGTTCCCGGAAAAATAATATGCGCTTTGCACTAAAGAGTCTAAGTGCTTGGAGGCCTTTGTGTAGGGGGTGTAGGCTGCGTTGTCTGTCACCTTTTTGAAACTCTCCACAGCCTCTTTGTACATCTTTAGCTGGTACGACATTATGCCGGAATAGAAATTGTCAGACGATGTCAGTTTTATTCCGCTGTCTGAATAGAGTTTGAAATATTTTTGGGCTTGGGCTGTTTTTTTTTCCTGATAATATGCCTCGGACAACATCCTTGCAACCTTTGGCCTGTATTCGCCCGACACTTTATTATATAGCTTCTCCCCCTTTTCTGTTACATAGTTATAGTCTCCAAGCATGAACTTACATTCAAAAATATGGTATCCGGCAAGCATCTCAAATCTTTGGTCTGTAGATGATGCCATTAAATGTGGAATTGCCTCTTTGAAATTCTGCTCGGAATAAAGGATGTAACCAAGATAATATTCAGATGCGGTGAGGTATCTCCTGTTCTCTGTTGAGCCTTTAATGCTGTTGATGAGAGATTTGAATTCAGACGCACTCTGTCTCTGTTCTCCTACTCTCATAAGGCAATAGGCGTGTCTGAAGCGGTAGTTTGGGGCTTCACTGCGAGATATGTTGTTTACTTTGTTGAGAAAGGTAAGGGATTTTGTGTAATTGCTGTTGTCAAACAGATATATTGCATACTGGAGATAGATTCTGTCTAACATGAATGAGGAGGGATATTCCTCTGCGTATTTGGCTATGGTTTCATCTATGCCGGCCGTTTGAGTATGTATCTTGCAAAGAACTATGTAACCATCAACCCAGCTTGCAGGCATGGTGGCAGAACCATTCTCCCTTATATTCTCAAATTTGGCCAACGCCATGGTGTATATTCTGTTTTTGTAGAGTTCAAGAGCCTCTTTCTCATTGGAATCGGTACCATTGATGTTGTCATTATCATTGATGTTGCTGCAGTTGTTACTGCTGTTGTCATTATCTTTGCTGTTGATGCTGTTGCAATATGCTGTGTGGCATATCTCGTTGATTGGAACTGTGCCAACTGCATCCTCTGCCAAGACAGACAGCAGAACAACCACTAAAATAAAACTCTTCTTATAACTCATTTTACCTTTACCTTTTTGATATATACCTTGTTTCCTTAAAAACAGAGCCAAATCTTGTCTAATTTTATGCTAATGTTTGCTTGGGATGGCAAAAATATAAATTGCAGCGTAAAAATATGAAAAACAGTTTATATTTTTGCAATAAATAATCACTTTCAAAATAATGCCAAGATGCCAAACTTTGATATTTACGGTGAACCTATTGAGGATTGTAAAGATTTTAATATGACAGATTCGGAGTTGGAGATTAATGAGGATAGCAAGGAGGATTTTAATCTTCTGACTAATGATTATATAGAGGAGGAGGCTAATGCTCAATACAATGAGTTTAATGGGGAGTTTGACAGGGAGGAGCGTGTGATACAGCCTATAGAGGAGGTGCCGGCAGGGGGAGATACGGTTGCAAATGACAAGGATTTTGTTGCAGAGGCGTCTGAAAAAGAGACTGAATTGGCACAGAAGGGGGAGAGTCTTATAAGATTGAGTGGAGTTGATATATTTAATGGGGGCAATCTTATCCTTTCTAATGTGAATTTTGAGGTTGAAAGGGGGGAGTTTGTGTACATCATTGGCAAGGTTGGAAGTGGCAAGAGTTCTGTAATCAAGTCTCTTATCTGCGAGCTACCTGCAGAGGGGGGAGTGGCGGAGGTTTGTGGTTATAATCTGCACAGGATAAAAAACAGAGAGATTCCGTATCTTAGGAGAGAGATTGGCGTTGTGTTTCAGGACTTTCAGCTTTTAATGGATCGTTCTGTAAATGATAATCTGGAGTTTGTACTTAGTGCCACAGGGTGGAAGAGGGAGAAGCAGAGGGTTGAGAGGGTGAATGAGGTTCTGGAGATGGTGGGATTGCAGACAAAGGCACACAAGATGCCACATCAGTTGAGCGGTGGAGAGCAGCAGCGTGTGGCAATTGCAAGGGCTTTGCTGAATAATCCCAAGCTTATCTTGGCAGATGAACCTACAGGGAATTTAGATAAGGAGACGGCTCATGGTATTATGGATCTGCTGATGAAGATTCATAGAGAGGAGAAGCCTGCAATTGTTATGGTAACTCACAATACTGAGCTGTGCAGGGATTTTCCCGGAAAGGTAATGCTATGCAGAGAGAATTCTCTTGTTGAATGTAAAGAGTTATAATATGTATGACAGAGAAAGAGAGAAGAGAAAGAATTTTTGAATGGTTCAAGGCGAATATGTCAGATGCAAGGTCTGAACTGCATTTTGATTCACCGTTCCAACTTATGATTGCTGTAATTTTGTCTGCACAGTGTACAGACAAACGGGTTAATATGCATACTCCTGCCATATTCAAAAGGTTTCCAACTCCGCAGTCTTTGGCAGACGCCTCTGTTGAGGAGATATACAGCTATATATCATCAATATCTTTCCCAAATAATAAGGCTAAGCATCTGAAAGGGTTGGGGGAGATGCTTGTCTCAAGGTTCAATTCTGTTGTCCCATCCACTGTTGAGGAGCTTGAACAGCTGCCCGGTGTTGGCCGCAAAACTGCAAATGTGGTTGCCTCCGTTGTTTATGGTGCACCTGTCATTGCTGTTGACACACACGTATTTAGAGTGGCTCATAGATTGGGGCTGTCTAACGGTTCAACCCCTCTTGCCGTTGAGGAGGATCTTACCAAGATGATTCCCGAATGTGACAGGGCAGATGCTCATCACTGGTTAATCCTTCATGGCAGATATGTCTGTACTGCACGTAAGCCTAAATGCGCTGAATGCGGAGTTGCCGCGTGGTGTAAAAAGTTAAAGTGAAATTTGTATTTTAATTTAAGATTATTATTTTTTGTGTGTTGTTTTTGTAAAAAATGCAATAGACAATAATATTAATTAAAAAATAGATATATGAGTATTCAAGAAGTTTTCAATACTCCTTCATACCATAGTTCTGTCTGCAATTCTCA
>CAVHKR010000049.1:0-9570 GCA_963636615.1 Acutalibacteraceae bacterium
AATCAAGCAGTTACATTACGTAAGAAACTCTAATACATCTCTTCATAAGAGATATTGGAACTCTTTGTATAAGAGAGATGCATTAAAAGAGTAAATAAGAGGTAGCTGTAGAGACCTTTTGTAGGAAGAAGATTACAGAATATCTTATTGTGAACACTAAAGGAGATATTAACACAATCATTTGTAACTGCTTGATATATATATATATATATATACTTGCAGGATTAGAAGAATTATCTTGAACCTAAAAAATGGCTGTCTCAGAAAGAGAAAAACAGATACGCTGGTTCGTAATGCGAGACCTTAAACGGTCCAATGCCAAATTACCGGCATACAAGCAGTTACTCGAGGAGCATTTTGAGGTTTTCACCCCAATGAAAGAGCAGTTGAGCATCCGGAGTGGCAAATATATCAGGAAAGAGGTACCATTTATTCAGGATCTGTTTTTTGTGCATGACTGTATGGAAGCTATTGATCCATACGTAAGAAGATTCCCTACTATTCAGTACCGTTTTCAGAAAGGCCACGGTTACAAAAATCCGATGACCGTAGATGATGTAAATATGGAGCACTTCATACATGCCGTAAATGTGTCTGAAAATCCAAAATATTATCATCCGGGAGAATTGACTCCTGACATGTGCAGACGAGACATACGCATTGTTGGTGGGCCGTTAGACGGTTATGAAGGGAAATTAATTACCGTACGCGGGTCAAAGATAAAACGTCTGCTAGTGGAACTGGCAGATTTCTTTTCCGTAGGAGTGGAGGTTAATCCTGAATATATCAAACTATTATAGACTGTATTGGTTAATATCCACATTTATAAAGATTATCCACTGCATGGAAAACAATCATTAACATTATATCAATCATGAAAAAATTATTACTCGCAGCATTGCTTATCACAGCATCATATAGCGGTATTATGGCACAGGAAACGCTTGTCAGTACTACCGACTCAACGGATGTAGAGGTTAAGACATACCCTGTTGGAGAGCCTTATTCGGTAGTGACCAACACATTATGGAGCAATTGGTTCGTAATGGCAGATGCCGGTATCAATGCTTTCTTCGGTTCATATTCGGGCTGGGGAGGTTCAAGAACCTTTGGCAATCTTGGCAACCGACTGACTCCGCAATTTAATGTTGGTATAGGAAAATGGATAACTCCAGGCTTTGGACTCAACGTGGCCTTCATGGGATTCCGGTCAAGAGGATTCTGCATAGATAAAGATAATCCATCTGCTATTGGGGAGGAGAAGCATGCGTCAGACGGCACAGCATACTGGAGAACCCTTAATAAGTGGTGGGATCTGAATGCCAATGCCATGATAAATCTCACTCGTCTAATCTGTGGCTATGAAGGAGACCACTCAGACCGTCTCATGAACCAGTTCATCCTATCAGGCGGTATTGGGTTCGTACACCATTATGGTATGGGAAATAATGAGTTGAACAACCATTGGGGAGGCCATGTGGAGATGCGATACAGCCGGTTTTTAAGCAAACACAAGAATATGGCTCTCGATATAAAGCTGCGCGGACACCTCAATGAAGACAGTTTTGACAATGTGCTCGAAGGGAGGGTTGATGCCAACTTTAGTCTTAATGTGGGCTTATCCTACTATTTTAAGAACCGTGGCTGGTACAAGACACACAACATAACTAACATATACACAGGCAATACTGAAATCCGCAGACTAAACACGGAGGTTAACCGGTTGAAAATAGAGATTGAGCAGCTTAGAAACGACCCTGTGGTTAAGACCGAAACAAACGTGATTACCTTCCCATACATGGTAAACTTTGTCATAGACCGTACAGAGGTGGTAAACCGCGAATTGGTTAATCTTAAATCGGTGGCAGAGATGATAAAGGCTACTCCCGATACCAAATACCTTGTATGCGGATATGCCGATAAATACACCGGTTCTGCAAAGAGGAATGTCTGGCTGTCTGAGCATCGTGCACAGAACGTGTACAAGATACTCATTGAGGTATTCGGTGTGCCGGCTGAGCAGTTGGTAGTAGATTACAAGGGAGGGGTAGAGAACATGTATTACGAGGATAAACAGCTAAGCCGCTCCGTAATCATCTCTAAAATAGATTAAGATATGAAAATCTGCAAGATTATAGGAGTAGCGGCATCCCTCCTCTTCTTTGGTTCATGTACCACCCCAAAATTAGCCTATCTCCAAGAGGTTCCGCCGGGAAAGGCAGAAGAGGTCTTGAACCAAACAAAAATACGGGTACGCCCAGAAGACAAGATATCTATATTAGTCAACAGCAAAGACCCGCTGTTAATGGATCTATTTAATCTTCCAATTATTAACAGACAGATTGGCGCTGCATCCGGATCTTCATATAATTATGGAATATCGGGATATACCGTAAATAAATATGGAGAGATAGATTTCCCTGTATTGGAGCATATTCATGTATCAGGCATGACACGAGAGGAGATTGCATCGTATATAAAGGAGGAGCTGATTTCAAGAAACCTTGTGAAAGACCCGGTAGTAACCGTGGAGTTTATGAACCTTACCGTTTCTGTATTGGGTGAGGTTGCCAAACCGGGACGATTCAATATAGACAAGGACAGATTTACGCTGTTGGATGCTCTAAGCATGGCAGGAGACCTTACTGTATATGGGAAACGGGAGAATGTACTGGTACAGCGGGAGGAAAACGGCAAAAGGACGCTGTATAGGGTGAATCTGTGTTCGGGACACGACATATATACCTCCCCTGTGTATTATCTGCAACAGAACGATATAGTTTATGTAGAACCCAATGCAATGAAAGCGCGGCAGGCAACCGTTAACGGTAATAATGTCCGTTCTGCTTCCTTCTGGATGTCGTTAGCCTCACTGCTCACCACAATTACTGTGTGGATTGTAAAGTGAACTAAATACCAAATCTGATATGGTTGTAAATCAAAAAAACATAAGGCCCGGACAGACTAATGATTTTCTAAAGATACAAGATCTGTTGTACCTGTGCCTTGCAAGATGGAAATGGTTTGTCCTCTCATTGGTTGTAATGATTGGAATTGCTACCGTCTATTTATTATACACCCCTGCTGTATATACTCGTACCGCATCTGTGCTGATTAAAGAGGATTCCAAAGGCAAATCTGTTTCATCAGATCTGGAATCATTCTCGGAGCTTGGGTTGTTTCAGTCAAGCACAAACGTGAATAACGAACTGATTACTTTTCGCTCTCCTACCTTAATGACAGAGGTAGTCAGACGGCTGCATCTGGATATGAACTACTCTCTCCCGGGGAGATACCATCATCAGGTAGCCTATGGAGCAACATTGCCTGTGGATGTAACAATAAGCGCCGTCCCAGAAAACGAATCGGCAAGTTTTACATTGGAAGTGCAGCCGGACAGTACTCTGCTCCTATACGATTTTAAACGTAACGAAATAGAATTGGAAGAGACCAATATAAAAGGTCGCCTGCTAAATCCAATAACCACCCCATTGGGGAAAATAGTCATCCTTACAACTCCCAATTACAGTAAAGGAGAATCATACACTCTCTATGTGAGCAAATCCGCTTTGAATGCGGCTGTAGACTACTGCTCGTCTAAACTGTCTGTATCTTTAAATAATGAAAAAGCATCTGTTATTGATCTGAAGTACAGTGATAATTCTATCCAACGGTCAGAGGATTTATTAAGCATGCTTATCACTGTGTATAACGAGAACTGGGTGAAGGACAAGAACCAGATAGCAGTGAGTACCTCAATGTTCATAAACGAACGTTTAGGGGTTATAGAACGGGAGCTGGGGAACGTTGACGAGGATATCTCCTCCTACAAGTCAGAACACCTGCTGCCGGATGTACAGGCAGCATCGAGCATGTACATGGCTCAAAGCAGCGCGACCAACGCACAGATTTTAGCTTTAAGCAACCAAATCTACATGACCCGTTATGTACGGGACTATTTAGCCAACGACGCAAACCGTACACAACTGCTTCCTGCAAACTCCGGAATAGAGAGCGCAAACATAGAAGCTCAGATTGCAGAATACAACAAACAACTGTTGCAGCGTAACAGCTTGGTAGCCAACAGTAGCACTGAAAATCCCCTGGTTGTGGACATGGACCAGGCTTTGGCCTCTATGCAAACAGCAATAATAAAGTCTATAGACAATCAGATTGTTACATTAAAAGAGAAAATGAAAAGCCTGCAACAGACAGAGAAACAGACTACATCTCGTATAGCGGCCAACCCTACTCAAGCAAAGTATCTGCTCTCTGTGGAACGCCAGCAGAAGGTAAAGGAGGCTCTTTATCTGTTCCTGTTGCAGAAGCGTGAAGAGAACGAACTATCGCAGGCTTTTACTGCCTACAATACCAGAATTATTGCACCGCCGCACGGCAGCATGCTGCCAACCTCTCCTATTAGCAAAAGAATATATTTGGTTGCCTTTGCTTTAGGGATGCTTGTCCCGGTAATCATTATAGTTATGCGAGAGAACATGAATACCCGTATTAGAGGCAGAAAAGATATAGAGAGTATAACAATACCGTTCATAGGTGAGATACCTCTCTTCAGACGAAAGAAAAAAGGGATTCTCAGAAAGAAAGAGAGGGGTATCATGTCTATTGTTGTTAAGGAGGGGAGCAGAGATTTAATCAATGAGGCTTTCCGTGTACTGCGCACCAATCTGGAGTTCATGACAGACAACGACAAGAAGCTGAATGTAATTGTCATTACCTCGTTTAACCCGGGATGTGGAAAATCGTTCCTGACAATGAACATTGCCATGAGTCTTGCAATTAAAGGGAAAAAAGTGTTAGTCGTAGATGGCGATTTGCGTCACGGGTCAAGCTCTGAATATATTAATTCTCCCAAACCGGGCTTGAGCGACTATTTAGGAGGCCGTTCTGACAACCTCAACGAAATCATAGTACCGGATCCAAAACAGGAACACCTGTATATACTGCCAATAGGTACAATTCCTCCAAACCCGACCGAGCTGTTGTTCAACAATCGGTTGAGCCATGTAATAGAAACCGTAAGAGAGCAATATGACTATGTACTGATAGACTGTCCTCCGGTAGAGTTGGTTGCCGATACACAGATTATTGAGAAATTGGCAGACCGTACCATATTTGTGGTTCGAGCAGGATTGCTTGAACGAAGTATGCTGCCAGAGTTAGAGAAGATTTATCAGGAGAAGAAATACAAAAACATGGCACTTATCCTAAACGGAACTGAAGGAAGCGGTGGACGCTACGGATACCGATACAGTTACCATTATGGCTATCACTACGGTTACAGCTATGGCTACCACTACGGCTCCGACAGAAAGCATAGGGGGGGGGTAAATGGATGGATGTCAAATAATTAACAGATCGTATCCCATATAAAACCGTTCGTATCATTGTGTGGCCGTTTTACAAACGCATATCGCTGAAAGATAGCGGTATCTTTAATGATTTGACAGACTGGCACTCCCATATCCTGCCTGGGGTAGATGATGGAGTGCAGACGATGGACGAAGCATTGGATATATTGCGTCTGTATGAAGGTTTGGGCATAAAATCCGTATGGCTCACTCCGCATATTATGGAGGATATGCCCAATACCACGGTACAGCTTAGAGAGCGGTTTGCCGAATTACAGGCTGCCTACACAGGAAACGTGGAGTTACATCTTGCAGCAGAGTACATGCTCGACAGCCTTTTTGAGAAGCGGTTTAACAATAACGACCTGTTACCCATGGGCAGGAACGGTGACCATCTGCTTGTGGAAACCTCCTATTTCTGCCCTCCAATGGGATTGAACAATATCTTACTTAGGATCAAGGCCAAAGGCTACTATCCGGTGCTCGCCCATCCCGAACGATACGTCTATATGGGCGATTCGGATTACCGGCAACTGAAAGAGATGAATATAGAGTTCCAAATTAACCTGCCTTCTCTTATTGGTACCTACGGAAAAGATGCCCTAAGGAAAACCTGTATATTATTGGAAAAAGGCTGGTATAACCGCCCGGGTACAGATCTTCATTCTAAGACCTGTTTAGAGGTATTCTTACATAGCAGATTGACACTCAAAGAGATAAACAGACTAAAAATAAATTTAAACATAAGATGAAAGACGAACTTTTAAGAAAAATTGCAGACAAGGAGATTGTTGCAGGAGTTGTTGGACTCGGTTATGTAGGTCTGCCGTTGGCCGTAGAGAAAGCTAAAGCAGGATTTAGAACCATAGGTTTTGACGTACAAGAGGAGAAAGTGAACCTTGTAAATCAAGGGCATAATTACATAGGGGATGTTGTTGATTCCGATCTCGCACAACTTGTAAAGACCGGTAAACTTTCTGCCACAACAGATTTCAGCACTATAAGAAACGTGGATTTTGTGGCCATTTGCGTACCCACCCCTCTTGATACACATCAGCAACCAGACATCAGTTATGTGGAATCGTCTGCAAAATCTATAGCAAAATTTCTCCATAAGGGCATGATGGTGGTATTGGAATCTACCACCTATCCCGGAACAACAGAAGAACTGATTAAGCCCATCCTTGAGTCATCCGGCTTAAAATGCGGAGAGGATTTCTATCTCGGCTTTTCACCTGAACGTGTTGATCCGGGCAATGCTATCTACAAGACAAAGAACACTCCGAAAGTAGTTGGCGGACTGGGCAAGGATGCCGGCGAGGTGATTTCTGCCATGTATGAAGCTGTTCTGCAAAACAAGGTTTTCAGGGCCTCCTCCCCTGCTGTGGCAGAAATGACCAAAATTCTTGAAAACACCTACCGAAATATCAACATAGGTCTAATAAACGAGCTTGCCATACTTTGCAACCGTATGAAGATTAACCTCTGGGAGGTTATTGAGGCCGCAAAGACCAAGCCTTTTGGGTTCACCGCTTTCTATCCCGGGCCGGGCCTTGGGGGACACTGCATACCGCTTGACCCATACTATCTCAGTTGGAAGGCAAGGGAATACGGATTTCACACCTCTATGATAGAAGCCTCTATGATGGTCAATGACCGGATGCCGGAATATTGTGTATCCCGTGCCGGAGATATGCTGAACCGCCGTTTTAAAAAATCTCTTAACGGATCTAAGATTCTTGTACTTGGAGTGGCTTATAAGCAGGACATTGATGATTACAGGGAATCTCCGGCCATACGTGTCATTGAGAATCTGCAAAAAGAAGGTGCCGATACTGTATTCTACGACCCATACATACCCAAATTCCGCGAACACGGGAAAGTCTATGAAGGAGAGAAAGAATTGACTGCCAACTTGATAGAAAGTGCAGATCTTGTGATTATCACCGCCTCCCACTCCAATGTGGATTATGAGTTTGTGCAATGTCACGCCAAAGCCATCTTTGATACCAAAAATGTAACAAAAGAGCTTAAAGAGAGAAGCAACATAGAGGTTTTGTAGGGAAGAGAATAACTTAAACAAATTGAACCTGTTATGCAATTCAGAGATTTAAAGCAACAGTACCGTATTCTTAAAGAGGAGATAGACCATGCCCTCCTTAACGTAGCTGCATCCGGTTCCTATATCATGGGAACACAAGTAGAGGAATTAGAACAACAATTGGCTGCATACGTTGGGGTTAAGCACTGTGTCACCTGCGCCAACGGTACAGATGCCCTTACCCTTGCCTTAAAAGTATGGGGAATTGGGCCGGGCGATGCCGTGTTTGTTCCCGATTTTACTTTCTTCTCATCTGCAGAGGTGGTATCATTCGAAGGCGCCACCCCTATTTTTGTAGATGTAGACATAGATACATTTAATATCGATGCAGAGGACCTTGAAAGAAAGATTAAAGAGGTGCTCAATGAGGGGAAGCTTTTACCAAAGGTGATTGTTGCCGTTGACCTCTTTGGATTACCTGCAAATTTCCCTGCCATACGCAAAGTTGCCAACCGGTACAATCTTCTTGTTCTCGAAGACAGCGCCCAAGGATTCGGTGGGGCTATAGATGGCAAACGGAACTGTTCTTTTGGAGATATTGCCACCACCTCGTTTTTCCCTGCCAAACCACTCGGTTGCTATGGAGACGGTGGAGCCGTATTCACAGACAAAGATGAATGGGCTGCGCTCGCCGACTCGCTTCGTGTCCACGGCAAAGGCTCATTCAAATATGACAATGTTCGCATAGGGATGAACTCGCGCCTCGATACCATACAGGCGGCAGTCCTGCAGGTTAAACTAAAAGCATTTGCCGGCTACGAGCTTGATGCTGTTAACAAAGTAGCACAGAGGTATGACGAACATCTCATCGGGATAGTAAAAACACCCGTTGTTCCCAAAGGGTTTCTATCCGGTTGGGCGCAATATACCATTCAATTGCAGGATAAGTTACAGCGTGATACTCTGCAAGAATTTCTAAAGGGGCGAGGGATTCCTGCCATGGTCTATTATCCCACCTCTATGCACAGGCAGACTGCTTTTAAGGAGTTTAACATAGATGATAGCTATTGTCCTGTTTCGAGCAAGCTCTGCAGCACGGTTCTTTCACTGCCAATGCATCCGTATCTCACTGTGGAAGAGATAGATAAAATCTGCAATACTATAAAGACCTTCCTCTGTAAAGGATAAGCACCATATGGCAAAGATACATTGCGGAAGAATACCGTTCTTCTATGAACCGATTATCCCTCCCAACTATAAAGAGCATGGAGTGGAGACCGGGGCGAAAATAGATAGTTACAATATTCGTAATAGCGATGTGGAATATATCTTTAACGCCACCAAGCCGTTGAATCTTGAAAACTCAATGACTTGGATTAGAGCGCATGAGAAGGAATTTGCAGCATCTACCGTAGTGATAGAGGCCGATGACGGATACTCCCTTGTGCAATACAGAGACCGCAACCCTTTGGTTTTCATTTTATTGACACGGCTCAACAAGATCTGTCATCTTAATACGTTACTCAACAAGGCAAACGAAGAGTTGCAAGATGGAGGATATATCTGGTGTCATTGCCGTACAGCTATATTGAAAAAGAAGCTTATTTTAGAAACCTATCCAATTGGCCTAAACCGGGTTATATACTTTCTTCACTATTTCTGGCATAGGTTCTGCGCCAAAATGCCGGGCCTGAAAAAAATCTATTTTGCTGTGACCAAAGGGACTAACCGCACCTACAACCGCGTGGAGGTTTTGGGAAGAATGTATCGTGCAGGTTTTGAGGTGGTTGATGAAGAGTTCCGACATGGCGAGTTCTTTGTGTTAGCGCGTAAGGTGAAGGCTCCGATATGGGACGATGTGCCCAGTGGATCACCGCTCATAAAATTAAGGCGCGTGGGAAAAGAGGGTAAATTGATAGGAGTTTACAAGTTCCGCACCATGTATTCTTATTCGGAGTACCTCCAACCTTACATATACGAGCATAATGCTTTGCAGACAGGAGGAAAATTTGCCGATGACTACCGCGTAACACCTTGGGGCAAATGGATGCGGAAGCTGTGGATTGACGAACTGCCAATGTTCATCAACTTCTTTAAGGGGGAGATGAAATTAGTAGGAGTCCGCCCCCTGTCTCGTCACTATTTCAGCCTGTACACACC
>CAVHKR010000050.1:0-9454 GCA_963636615.1 Acutalibacteraceae bacterium
ATACAATAGAGTACAATGCAGCAGCGTATAAGATTAACGATTCAGACATGTTGGAGGAGCTGCTTAAGAAGTTGCCCGGTGTTGAGATAGACAGCGACGGCAATATTACAGCCAACGGCAAGACCATAAACAAGATAATGATAGATGGCAAGACGTTCTTTTTGGATGATCCCTCTCTTGCAACAAAGAACCTGCCTGCCAAGATTGTAAACAAGGTTAGAGTTGTTGAGAGGAAATCAGATCAGGCAAGATTTACCGGAATAGATGACGGGGAGGAGGAGACTGTAATAGATCTCGGGTTAAAACCGGGGATGATGAACGGCTGGTTTGGTAACCTTATGGGTGGTTACGGAACAAAAGAGCGTTTTGAAACAGGGGCAATGATAGGAAGATTCACTAAAACAACACAGATAAGTTTCATAGAGAACGGTAACAACACCAACAACAGAGGTTTTAACGATGTTGCATCAAGTATGATGGGTGGTATGAGAGGCGGTGGAGGCATGTGGGGCGGTTCCGGCATCAACAGATCATGGATGAGCGGAATTAATGTAAATACAGAGGCGTTGGATGGAAAAATGAAATTATCGGGAAATTACATGTACTCAAACAATAAAAAAGAGGTAGAGAGGAGGCAGGAAAAGGAGACATTCCTCTCAGAGGAGAACAGTCAGCGCAACTTGGAGAATGGAGCGGAAGAGAGTACCACATACAATCACAGAGCAGCTGCAGAGGTAGATTATTCAATAACAGACAACACCTCTATTCTCTTTAGGCCAAGGTTCAATATGGGTGGGGGAGATTTTGTAAGAACCAACGATTTCAGTACATACAGAAACGATACCCTAACCAACAGCGGTCTAAGCAGCAACAGCGGTAAAAACGACTTTACAAGCACAGAGGGGATGTTGCTTTTAAGGCAGAGACTTGGAAAGCCGGGCAGAACAATATCGTTCAACTTCAACTATTCATATTCAGACAACGACTTGGACGGTTACAACAGATCCGAGACAAAATTCTACACCAACAGGCTTAACGCAGATGGTAGCTACACCCCTGTAGAAACAAGCTCAACGGTTGTAGATCAGCTGTATATTCAGAACGAGAACACATACAGCCTCAGAGGAAGAGTATCATACACAGAGCCGTTGGGACGCAACTACTATGTAGAGGGATCTTACCAGTACTCATATAAGAAGAGTACATCAGATAAAGATACCTACAACATAGATGCAAACGGAGAGTACACAATCTTAGACAGCGAATATTCGAGCCACTACAAAAATATTTTTATTAACCAGAGGGCAGAGCTTAACTTTATGAAGAGAGAAGATAAGTACAGCCTTACTGTGGGAGCATCCATGCAGCCTTCAACAACAAAGAGCTATGGCCGTACAGACAGAGATACATCGTACAGCGTTGTAAACTTTGCTCCATCTGCAAGGTTCGACTACAACTTTTCTGAAAACAAGATGCTTAGGGTAAGATATCGTGGAAGAACCTCACAACCGTCAATTAATCAACTGATGCCTATTCCGGATAATTCCAACCCATTGAAGATCTCATTAGGTAATCCAAATCTTAATCCGGAGTTCTCGCATAACCTTGGGGTAGAGTATAGAACCAACAATATGAAGAAGCAGAGTTGGGTAGGGATTATGATGAATGCATCCTACACAACAGACAAGATAGTATCGAGAATAAGTTACGATGACCAAGGTGTACAGTATGTAAAACCATATAACGACAACACCGGCATCTACAACGTAGATATGGGTGCCATGATGAACTACAGACTTTGGAACTCAAATTTCTCTCTCTCATCATTTGGTAATGCAAGTTTTGGCAATGGTGTTAACTATACCACAATTACAAACGGAGATGATGCACAGACAGGTCTAACGCAGGAGGGGGTAAAGAATGTTACCAAATCGTTGAGAATAAGGGAGAACCTTAAGGTTACATTTAGAAATAATTTTATGGAGCTTTCTGTGGGAGGTAGGGTAAATTACCAGAATGCTTGGTACACTGTAAAATCGCTCAGCAAAGCTGAAACATGGACAAATGCGGTTACAGGCTCTGCAAATGTAAATATCCCCGGAGGATTCAATATAACATCAGATATTTCAAGAACATTTTACATTGGCTTTGATGAGGGCTATAACGACCCCGTTACCATGTGGAATGCAGAGCTTTCCAAAACTCTTTTTAAAGGGAATGCCACCCTTAGGGTAAAGATATACGACATCCTCAAACAGGAGAAGACAACCACAAGAACAACAACTGAGAACTATATTCAGGATGTGCAGACAAATGCTCTTGGACAATATGTCATGTTCTCTTTGGTTTACAGGTTCGGCAAGTTTAACGGTTCGGATATGAGGAGGATGGGCCATCCCGGAGGAAGAAGAGGCCCCGGCGGACCGGGAGGTCCGGGCAGAAGATAGCAGGCACTTAGAAGATATAAAAATGAATATGATTGGGGTACAGAGATTATTTTTATCTTTGTACCCTATTCTATTTATTATATGGCAAGAGAGAGTAAACCCTCAAAAACAAAGAGAAGCGGCAAGAAAAGCAGCAAGGCAGAACCATGGTATTTCAACTGGTTTACTAAAAATGTATATATGGCGGCAATAGCTATATTGCTGTTGGTGTTTGTTGTGTCATTATGCCTAAAGATAATAACCAGACATAATGTAGAGCTGGTTGTTCCGTCATTTGAGAACATGACTGTTGCTGCAGCAGAGCAGGTAGCAAAATCTCGTAACCTTAGAGTTGAGGTGATAGATTCTATACACAATCCACGTCTTAAAGCCGGTGCAGTATTCAAACAGAATCCAAAAGCAGGAAGCAAGGTAAAGAGAAACAGAAGGATACTCCTAACCATAAACGGATTGTCTCCCAAGATGGTTCCAATGCCATACCTAGAAGGGTACAGCCTGCGACAGGCGCAGACAGAATTAGAAGCCGCGCAGCTTGTGCTTGGCAAATTGGTTTATGTGGAGGATATTGCAAATAACAATGTAATAAGACAGTTTTACAAAGGGAGAAGGATAGAGCCTGGTACGCTAATTCCTGCCGAGAGCGAGATTTCGTTAGAGGTTGGCAGAAACAGTGAACAGACAGGCGAGACTATTGTCATAGACCCTTTAGAAGAGGGTACTGCCACCGAAAAAGAGAGCCAAGAGGGAGATGAAGACTATTTTTAAATGATACCCTATGGTGAGAGAGGATATAGAGTATACAGCAGAGGAGGAGTATGAGGATGACGATTCGGCTACAACGGCCGACGGCATGTTTGAGCACTACAGGTTTAATGTAGACAAGGGGCAGGCCCTGCTCAGGATAGACAAATATATAACAGAGCATATGGAGAAGACATCGCGCCACAGGGTTCAGCTGGCGTTGGATGCCGGTTATGTACGGGTAAACGAGAAAATTGTAAAAGCAAATTACAGAGTAAAGCCCTACGACATAATAACCATAGTGATGCCTTATAAGAGGCGTGGATTAGAGATAAAACCGGAGAATATCCCATTAGATATATTATACGAAGATGACGACCTGCTTATGATAAACAAACCTGCAGGACTTGTAGTGCATCCCGGACACGGACATTATCAGGGCACCCTTATAAATGCCTTGGCATATCATCTTGGAAGAGAACAAGGTCCCGATGGTAAGGATGAAAGAATGGGCATACTTGTTCACAGGATAGACAAGAATACATCCGGTATCCTGGTGGTTGCCAAGAATGATGAGTCGCAGCTCAAATTGGCCAAACAGTTTTTTGACCACACAATTGAAAGAAAGTATGTAGCACTTGTATGGGGCAATCTAAAGGAGGATTCCGGAACTATTGAGGGGAATATCGGGCGGGATCCCAATGACAGGATGCGCTTTAAGGTTTTTCCCGATGGCAGTTTTGGCAAGAGAGCCGTTACCCATTACAAGGTATTGGAAAGATTTGGTTATGTGACACTTGTAGAGTGTAAGTTAGAAACCGGCAGAACTCATCAGATAAGGGTACACATGAACTATATAGGGCATCCGCTCTTTAACGATGACAGATATGGCGGAGACAGAATCCTTAAAGGCACTCTTTACAGCAAGTACAAACAGTTTATAGACAACTGTTTTGAGATAATGCCCCGGCATGCGCTTCACGCCAAGACTCTTGGCTTTGCCCATCCCGTTACAGGCAAGCCGGTATTTGCAGAGAGTGAACTTCCGAATGATTTTAAGGCGGTTATTGCCAAGTGGCGTGGTTACACCCAAAAGGAGACAGTATAAACAAGAGGTTGTCTGAAAAGGTAATTTCTGAATCATGCTTGCTTCACAAATCCTCATTTACGTAAGTAAACTCCGGCTTGTTCAGCTTTGCAAGCCTTGAAATTCAACATTTTATACAACTTCCTATAGATGGACTACTTGGAACTGTTTAATAAAGAAGATGAGGATGACTCTTTTTAGTCATCCTCATCACTTGTGCGGGCGAAGGGACTCGAACCCCCACGCCGTGAGGCACTAGATCCTAAGTCTAGCGCGGCTACCAATTACGCCACGCCCGCGTTGTTTGGGATTGCAAAGGTAGAAATTATTTTATAGATACCAAATAAAAAAGAGGGATTCTTCCTAAATTTTTTGGAGCATGATAGATGCCCAACCATCTAGTTCCATCTTGCATACCAAAGAGAACCCAAGAGGTTCGGACTCTTGCAGAAGAATATCAATATCATCTGTGTAGAAACCACTTAATATAGCTATTCCATTGTTATGTAGAGACTTTGAATAAATAGACAAATCTTCTAAAAGAATATTCCTGTTTATGTTTGCAAGAATATAATCAAATCTTCTTCCCTCTATTAGGGACGAATCTCCGCACATAATCTCCAATGACCTGCTTAGCCTGTTCATCCAGGCATTGGTAAGGGCCGAGTTAACGGCATTAAGATCAATATCTATGGCATATATAGGTCTTGCAGCCTTTAATTTTGCGCACAGCAGGGCAAGAATCCCTGTTCCGGTTCCCATATCCAATACAGATGCATTTCTGAGTCTATTCACGGTTTTTCCAAAAAGATCTCTTTTAGGCAGGCTGAATCCGTTGTAAAAACAGACTTTAAGTCCTGCAGGCAGCTGTGTCTCATCCTCTCCGGCCAGCATACAGACAGCGCTTATCATAAGCAGGGTTGTAGAGTGGTGTCCTGTACCAAACGCCATTCTCGGCTCTATCTTAATGTTGTATTTTGCCTTTGGAACATCTTTATGAAAAGGGGCTTTTATTGCAACAAGATTCCCCATCGATATAGGGGTAAAATTCTTCTCCCACTCACTGTTCCAGTTCTGCTCAATTATAAGTCTGTGGCCGGTCTCTAATTTAAAATCGGAATTGTTGTCAAAGAAACTCAGAACAAGCTTTGTTCTCCTTTCATCATAATCCTCACTCTTTATATAGCAGTACAGATATGGCTCATCTATAGAAAAACTCTCAAAAGGAAGATCGCAGAGCATGGCTTCAACCAGCTCTGCACGCTCCTCTGTGAATGGTTTTATCTCTATTTTTACCTCTATGTAGTTCATTACAGATAAAGAGAGAAAACTCTATCAGAAACTTTTTGCAATCTCAATAAAATCATCGGCCTTTAGAGAAGCTCCTCCAATAAGTCCCCCATCTATGTTAGGTTGTGCAAACAGCTCCTTTGCATTAGATGGTTTGCAGCTTCCGCCGTACAGAATAGAGATCTCATCTGCAAGCTGCCCAAACTTCTCAGCCAGAACCTCTCTTATATGGGCATGAATCTCCTCTGCCTGTGCACTTGTTGCAGTCTTGCCTGTTCCAATTGCCCAAATAGGCTCGTATGCAACAATCACCTTCTCCAACTGGGTAGGGGTAAGCGTGTAAAGCACCTCCTTAATCTCCTGCTCAACAACTTTAAAGTGATTACCATTCTCTCGCTGCTCTAAATTCTCACCAACGCAGAAGATAGGAGAGAGGCCGTTCTCCAATGCCAAAGAGATTTTTTCTCTTAATATCTCTCCGGTTTCGTTGTAATACTCCCTTCTCTCAGAATGTCCAAGTATAACATACTCAGCTCCTGCAGAAGCAACCATCTTGGCAGAAACCTCACCGGTATATGCTCCGCTCTCATGATTAGCGCAATTCTGGGCGGAAAGCCCCACAACTGTCCCCTTTAAGACCTCTTGTACAGAGACAAGATTGGTAAATGGAGGAGCAACAATAAGTTTTACGTTAGATGGAACTTCAGATAGTTTGGAGGTTATCTCCTTTGCCAATTCAACACCCTCTGAAACGGTTTTGTTCATTTTCCAGTTTCCGGCTACAATATTCTTTCTCATAATTATAATTTGTTTGGAAATCTTCAAATCATATATCTCTCTAACCGGCGGCAAATTTAATAGTTTTTTAATTACAATAAACTATTAAGTAGAGGGTAGAATCAAAATCCTTTAACGGACATTCCTGAGAATGACTGAAATTAGACGGAATCCCACAGACGAATGGCAGCGATTCATATTCCACCTCTTTTCATCTTCCAATGCTCTAAAAATAAGAAGAGTTCGGGGTGGGATCCCGAACTCTTCCGTTGGTACTAATTGGAATTTTAACTATAATATTTACCTATGGGAACATCAGTAGTTATTACTGTCTACTTATCTTTGGCGAACAGATCACGTATTGCTCCGGCCAATCTTCTAACCCCCTCTCTTATGTTGTCATCATCCATAAAGGAGAAGTTAACACGTAATGTGTTTTGTCCCGTACCGTCGCAGAAGAAAGCTTCACCAATCACAAATGCAACATTCTTCTTAATAGCGTAATCAAAAAGCTCTTTGGTATCATATCCGTGAGGAAGGGTCATAAGAAGGAACAGACCACCGTCTGGTCTTGTCCAGGTAACACCCTCCGGCATCTCCTTTTCAAGAGCCTCTAACATAATATCTCTCTTGTGCCTGTAAAGCTCAACAGTCTTTTTAAGATTAACCTCAAACGCACCGCTCTGCAAATATTTTGCTGCAATGGCCTGATCAAATACAGGAGAGCAGAGGTCTGCAGACTGTTTGGCCAGGTTATATCTGTAAACAAAATCTTTTGGAGCCACAACCCATCCAAGACGGAATCCCGGAACAAATGTCTTTGAGAAAGTTCCTAACAGAATAGTTCTTTCAGGAGCCATTGATGAGATAAGAGGTTGATGCTCACCCTCAAATCTAATCTCTCTGTAGGGGGAATCTTCAATAATGATAAGGTCATATTTCCTTGCTACTTTAACTATATACTCTCTCTGAGACACTGTCATTGTAACACCTGTAGGGTTCTGGAAATCCGGAATTGAGTAGATGAATTTAGGTTTCTTGCCAACGGCAATCATAGCCCTTACAACAGCCTCCAACTCTTCATCTGCCTCTACACCAACCATATCCGCTTGAGCAGCTGTAAATGCCTGCAACGCCCCAAGGTAAGACGGAAGTCCGCAGAGGACAGTATCACCGGGGTCAAGGAATATCCTTGCAGTAAGATCTATAGCCTGTTGGGATGCCGTTGTTATTATTATATTGTCTCTGTCTATATTAAGACCCTGTTTGATATAGATTTTAGCCAGCTCTTCTCGTAATTCTCTGTTACCATCTGTACCGCCATACTGCAATACTTTTGTCCCCTGTTCCTCAAGTACCTCTATCGTGATCCTTTTAAGATCATCAATAGGGAATGTTTGCGGATTTGGGAACCCGCCGGCAAATGAAATAATGCCGGGTTGGTTAACTACATTTAAAAGTGCTCTAATAGGAGAAGGCTTCATTGCCTTGGCACTTTTTGAAAGAAAATCACTAATATTTACTGACATAATATGCTTATAATTATAAATCGTATAAATTCTAAATACAAAAATATTAATTATTAATTAAAAACAAAAAAAATATAATCTTTTTAAATAAAATTTTAGCTGATGAATTTATTGGAAAATGTAACAACAAGCTGTTTTGCGTTTTTATTCATATCTTTGCTGAGGTTTAGCCCTTCTGTTTGGGGTAGTATTTTATCGGGAAGCTAATAATATAAATGTTATGGGAAAATTGAGGCTGACAAAGGAGTTTAGGTTTGAGGGGGCACACGCGCTTCCAAATTACGATGGTCTGTGCAAGCATATCCATGGGCACTCCTACATATTATATGTAACAATAGAAGGGGTGCCGGAGCAGGATAGAAATTCTCACAAATACGGGATGATTATGGATTTTAAAGACCTTAAGACAATAGTTACAGAGGAGGTTTTGAATCATTTTGACCATGCACTGGTCTTACGGAGAGATTCTCCTGTAGCATCCGAGCTCTCCGCTCAGTACGGAAATGTTGTGCTTGTAGAATTTCAGCCTACATGCGAGAATCTCATAACATATTTTGCAGAGTGTATAGGCAGAAGACTTCCGAAAGAGATAAAACTCTACAGTTTAAGACTTTATGAAACCGCTGCCTCATATGCAGAATGGATAAACGAATAACGGCCACTTTATGAACAGGATATTTCTCATAGACGGACACTCGCAGATTTTTAGAATGTATTATGCCTTTATGCGCAGGCCAATGGTTAACTCAAAAGGGGTTGATACATCTATCCTGTATGGCTTTACAAAGATGATTCTTGAGATAGTGTCCGTGGAGCATCCCACCCATATTGCCGTTGCATTTGATCCTCCGGCAAAAACTTTCAGGCATGAAGTGTACGAGGAGTACAAGGCCAACAGAAGTGCTGCTCCCGAACTTGTAAAGGCAGCCTTGGAGCCGTTGCAGGAGATTCTTGAAGCACTTAACATACAGGTTGTAATGATGCCGGGATACGAGGCGGATGATGTGATTGGCTCCATGGCAACCCAATGGGGCAGTGAGGAGAATAAGATCTATATGGTTACTCCCGATAAAGACTACGGACAACTTATATCGCCCAATGTTACGCAATACAAGATAGGCAAGGGAGACGAGCCGCAGCTTATAGGAGCCACAGAGGTATGCGAACATTACGGAATCGAGCGTCCGGGGCAGGTAATAGATATTCTTACAATCTGCGGAGACGCATCTGACAATATACCTGGAATCAAAGGAATAGGGGAGGTTGGTGCAAAGAGGCTTATTGCGCAGTTTGGCAGCGTAGAGAGTATTGTGGAGCATAGAGACGAACTCTCTCCAAAGCAGAAAGCAGCAGTGGAACAATCGTTAGACCATTTGGATCTGAGCAAGTTCCTTGTAACCATAAAGACAGATATAAAGTTGCCTGTATCGTTAGAGTCCATTAAATACCGACAACCGAATTACGGCAGGATAAGTGAAATAATTGCAGATTACGAATTCAATTCACTGCGCAAGTTCATAGATGCCAACGGAGATAGTGCAGGCAAAGAGAGCAATAAAGAGACTGCCGCAGCAGCAGAACCG